>JAJYAW010000262.1 GCA_021779335.1 Myxococcales bacterium
GACGCGGCCCGCGCCGGCGCCGCGGCCGCCGGCGTGGCGCTGCAGGTGCGCGCCGGGGGGGGCGAGGGCGAGGTGGCCGCCGACCCCGACCGGATGGCGCTGGTCCTCTCCAACCTGGTCTCCAACGCCATCCGCCACACGCCGCGGGGGGGGCGCATCACCCTCTCGACGGCGCCGGCCGGCCCGGCGGTGCGCTTCGAGGTGGCCGACACGGGCGAGGGGATCCCGCGGGAGTGGCTGGAGCGGGTCTTCGACCGCTACTTCCGGGTGCCCGGGCGGCGCGCCGGCGGGGTCGGGCTCGGGCTCTACCTGGTGCGCGAGCTCGTGCAGGCGCACGGCGGCGAGGTCGGGGTGGAGAGCACGCCGGGCCAGGGGAGCCGCTTCTGGTTCACCCTGCCGCTGGCGGTTCGCACCGGAGAGGACGGAGACGAGCGATGACGCAGAGAGGGCCGGACCGGATCGCGCCGTGGGCGTTCGCGGGGATCATGCTGCTGGGGCTGCTGCTCTTCGTGGTCTGGCGCTTCGGCCAGGCCAGCAGCCCGGCCAGGCTGCTGGCCCTCAAGGCGAGCCGCGTCGACCTGGTGGGGCAGCTGCAGCTCGCCCTGGCCTCGGCGGCCGAGGCGGAGAAGAGCGCCGTCATGGCCGTCACCGACCAGGAGTCGCAGCGCTTCGCCGCCCGCGCCCGCGCCGACGCCGCCGAGGTGGAGCGGGGCCGGGTCGAGCTCGGCCGGCTCCTCGAGGCGGCCGGCACGCCCCGGGAGCGGGAGCTGCTCGCGCAGTTCTCCAGGGACCTCGCGGCGCTGCGGCGCGTCGACGAGGAGGTGCTGGCCCTGGCGGTGCGGAACACCAACCTGAAGGCCGCCGCGCTGGCCTACGGCCCGGCCGCCCAGGCCCTGGCGGCGCTGGACGGGGCGCTGGAGCGGCTGGCGGAGCGCCACGCCGCAGGGCCGCAGGCCGGCCAGGTCTGGCGGCTCGCCGACCGCGCCCGCCTCGGCGTGCTGCGCGTCCAGGCGCTGCTGGCCCCCCACATCGCCGCCGAGCAGGACGCGGAGATGGACCGGCTCGAGGCCGACGTGGCCGGCCAGCTCCGGCAGGTCCAGGCCGCGCTCGACGGGCTGTCGGCGCTGGTCGGCGCGGCCGCGGTGGCGCCCGCCAGGGCGGACCTGGGCCGCTACCTCGAGCTCGAGCGGCAGGTGGTGGCGCTCTCCCGCGAGAACACCAACGTCCGGTCGCTGGCCCTGTCGCTGGGCCAGAAGCGGGCCGCGCAGGCGGTCTGCCAGGAGACGCTGGCGGCGCTGCAGCAGGCCATCCTGGAGGAGCCCATCGCGGGGGTCAGCTACGGGCGCCCCACCCCGACGCGCTGAGGGGCGCCCCTACCGGCCCAGCTTCTTGCGCTTGCGCCAGAGGGTGGAGGCGTCGATGCCCAGCACGCGGGCCGCCTCCTCCATGGTGGGGGCGGTGGCCATCACCCGCAGGATGTGCTCCCGCTCGATGGCCTCGGCGGTGAAGCGCCCGCCCAGCACCGGCACCTCGGCCACCTGGGCCCGCAGCCGCTCCGGCAGGCCCTCCACCTCCAGCACCTCGGCCGGCGAGAGGATGACGGCCCGCTCCATGACGTTGCGCAGCTCGCGCACGTTGCCGGGCCAGGCGTGGGCCAGCAGCGCCTGCTCGGTGGCGCGGGAGAGGGAGGGCACCGGCCGGCCCGCGCCGGCGGCGGAGAAGGCCAGGAAGCGGCGCGCCAGCGGCAGCACGTCCTCCGGCCGGTCGCGCAGCGCCGGCACCGTGACCTCCACCACGTTGAGCCGGTAGAGCAGGTCCTCGCGGAAGCGCCCGGCCCGCACCTCCTCCTCCAGCGCCCGGTTGGTGGCCGCCACCACCCGCACGTCGGCGGTGCGGGTGCGCGTCTCGCCGACCCGCTCGTAGGCCTTGTCCTGCAGGAAGCGGAGCAGCTTGGCCTGCAGGCCGGGGGAGATCTCCGCGATCTCGTCGAGGAAGAGGGTGCCCCCCTCGGCCGCCTCGACGCGGCCCGGCTGGTCCCGCACCGCCCCGGTGAAGGCCCCCTTGGCGTGGCCGAAGAGCTCGCTGGCGAGCAGCTCGCCGGTCAGGGTCGGGCAGTTGACGGTGACGAAGGGGCGGGCGCGCCGCGGCGAGCTGGCGTGGATGGCCCGCGCCAGCACCCCCTTGCCCGTGCCGTTCTCGCCGCGCAGCAGCACCGGGGCCTCGGCGGCGGCGGCCCGCGTCACCACCTCGAGGACGGCCCGCATGCGCGGCGAGCCGGTCTCCAGCGAGACCTCGGGGGCCGCCTCGCCCAGCCGGGCCTCCAGGTCGGAGCGCCGCGTCGCCTCGGCGCGCCGGGCCGCCAGCCGCTCCACCAGCAGCCGGATCTGGTCGGGCGTGAACGGCTTGGGGACGTAGTCGGCGGCGCCGCGCTTGACGGCCTGCACCGCGGTGTCGAAGGTGGCGTAGGCCGTCACCATGACCACGTCCAGCCCCGGCCGCTCGGCCAGGAGCCGCGGCAGGAGGTCCAGGCCGCTCTCGCCGCCGAGCCGGAGGTCGAGGAAGCACAGGTCGAAGGGGGCGTGGCGCAGCGCCTCCAGCGCCGCCTCGCCGGTGGACGCCTGGGCGACGCGGCAGCCCAGCCCCTCCAGGCAGATGACCAGGGTGGCGCGGATGTTGCGCTCGTCGTCGACGACCAGGACGCGCTGGGCGGGTGCGGCTTCGGCGCTCATGCCGGGCGAGCATGCCACGCCGCCCCGGCCGCGGCGCGGCCGGGGATGGGGCGTGCAGGGTGCAAGGCGCGGCGCCGCGCCCCGGGGTCAGAGCCGGTAGCGGAGGAGGTGGATCTCGAGCGGCCCGTTCCAGAGCCGGTGGTCGATCTCCGGCTTCCGGTCCATCGCCTCCTGCAGGAGCGGGTTGCCGGAGAGGAGCACCGCGCTCCAGCCCTCATGGCGGTCCAGCATCTCCGCCAGGCCGCGGTAGAAGCCCGCCAGCTTGCGCTCCTTGGTGCGGGCGGCGGCCCGGTCGTGCTCCGCCCCCTCCTCGTCCATGAGCCGCTCGCCGTAGGGCGGGTTCATGCAGAGCGCCCCCGGCTCGAAGCGGGGCGTGAGGGCGCGGGCGTCCCCCTGCTCGATGACGACGTCGGCGGACACCCCGGCCAGGTGCGCGTTGCGGCGGCAGGCGTCGATGGCCTTGGGGTGCAGGTCCATGGCGAGGATGGGCGCCGGCGCGCAGGGCAGCACCTCGGCGCGGGCCTGGGCGCGCAGCTTGTCCCAGCGCGACTGGAGCTCGGTGCGGTAGCAGGGCCAGCGCTGGAAGGCGAAGGCGCGGTCCAGCCCGGGCGCGATGCGGCGGGCCCGCAGCGCCTGCTCGATGGCCAGCGTGCCGGAGCCGCAGAGCGGGTCGACGAAGGGCGCCCCCGGGTCGACGCGCCCGAGCAGCAGCACCGCGGCGGCCAGCGTCTCCTTGAGCGGCGCCACCGTGGTGGTGGTGCGCCAGCCGCGCCGGTGGAGCGGCGCGCCGGCCAGGTCGAGCGAGAGGGTGGCCTGGCCGCCCTCCAGGTGGAGCACGATGGGGACGTCCGGGTCCCTGGTGTCCACGTCCGGGCGCGCGCCGAGCTTGTCGCGCAGCACGTCCACCACCGCGTCCTTCACCTTGAGCGCCGCGAAGCCGCCGTGGGTCAGGGTGGGGCTCGAGCCGGTGGTCTCCACCGCCAGCGTGGTCCGCTCGGTGAGCCAGCTCGTCCAGTCCACGGTGCGCGCCCCCTGGTACAGCGCCTCGGCGTCGGCCGCCGGGAAGGAGGCCAGCTCCAGCAGCACGCGCATGCCGGTGCGGGTGTGGAGGCAGGCCTTGGCCCCGTGGTGGAGCTGCCCCTCGAAGTGGACGCCCCCGCGCCCGCCGCGCACGGCCGGCAGCTTCAGGGCGGCGAGCTCGGCGCGGAGCGCGCCGTCGGTGCCGCGGGAGCAGGTCGCGAAGAACTTCATCAGGCGCCGCCGTAGGGGCCGGGGCCGGGGGTCAGCGCCGGGGCGATGGGCGCCCCGCCGACCACTTCGAACCGGGCCGTGCCCTTGGCGGTTCGCTTGGCCTGGTACATGAGCTCGTCGGCGCGGGCCAGCAGCTGGTCCACCGAGGCGGGCGGGGTGGCGAAGGTGGCCACGCCGAAGGAGAAGCCCACCCGCCAGCGGTGGCCGGCCATGGCGGCCAGCAGCGTGGCGCGCACCCGCCCCACCAGCGCCTGGGCGGTGGGGCCGTCGGTCTCCGGCAGGAGCAGGCCGAACTCGTCGCCGCCGAGCCGGGCCACCGCGTCGATGGCCCGGGTCGACCCGCGCAGGGTCCGGGCCGCCACCTGCAGCAGCGCGTCCCCCTCGGCGTGGCCCAGGTGATCGTTGACCGACTTGAAGTCGTCGCAGTCGACGAAGACCAGCGTGAGCGGGCGGCGGGAGCGGCGGGCCCGCTCCAGCTCGAGCTCGGCCGCCTCGATGAAGGCGCGCCGGTTGGCCACCTGGGTGAGCGCGTCGGTGCGCGCCAGCAGCTGCTCCCCCTCCAGGCGGGAGCGGAAGCCGGCCAGCACGAGCGCCATGGAGAGGTAGACGCCCAGCTGGATGATCAGGTTCCAGGCCACGATGGCCGGCGGGACGGGCGCGCCCGCGCGGGCCAGCACGTCGGCGGCGGTGGAGGTCACCGAGGCCAGCAGCGAGAGGGCGACGCCGGGCCGGAGCCCGACGAACCAGGTCGCGAGGGCGACCGGGGCCAGGTAGAGGAGCGTGAAGCTGGCCTCGGTGCCGGTCAGCACGTCGCCCACGCCGAGGCCGCCGATGGTCAGGGCGGCCAGCGCCACCACCGCGGCGCGCGGCAGCGGGCCGAGGACGGCCG
>JAJYAW010000263.1 GCA_021779335.1 Myxococcales bacterium
CGGGGCGCTCCCTCGGGTCGGTCACCAGCCGGTAGGCCTCCCCCTCCTTGACGACCACCGGGAGCGGCAGGAACGGGACCAGCGGCGCCCGCACCGCCACCGGGCCGGAGCCCGGGCCGCCGCCGCCGTGCGGGGTGGCGAAGGTCTTGTGCAGGTTGTACTGGATGACGTCGAAGCCCAGGTCACCGGGCCGGGCCACGCCCAGCAGCGCGTTCATGTTGGCGCCGTCGCCGTAGAGCAGGCCGCCCTTGGCGTGGACGATGCGGGCAATCTCGGCCACGTCGCTCTCGAAGATCCCCAGCGTGTTGGGGTTGGTGATCATGACGGCGGCGACGTCCTCGTCCATCGCCCTGGCCACCACGTCCGGGTGGAGCCGGCCGTCCGGGCCGCTGGCCAGCGTCACGCAGGTGTAGCCGTTGAGCGCCGCCGAGGCGGGGTTGGTGCCGTGCGCCGTGTCGGGGATGAGCACCTTCTTGCGCGCGTTGCCGTGGGCCACGTGCCAGGCGCGGATGACCATCATCCCGCACAGCTCCCCCTGCGCGCCGGCGGCCGGCGTGAGGGTGGTGGCGTCCAGGCCGGCGATCTCGCTGAGCGCCCGCTCCAGCTGGAACATGAGCTCGAGCGCCCCCTGACTGAGCTCGGGGGCCGCCAGCGGATGGAGGTTGGCGAAGCCGGGCAGGCGGGCCAGCGCCTCGCTCGACTTGGGGTTGTACTTCATGGTGCACGATCCGAGCGGGTAGAACCCGGTGTCGATGCCGTAGTTCCAGGTGGAGAGGCGCGTGAAGTGGCGCACCGTCTCCAGCTCGGAGAGCTCCGGCAGCCCGTCCACCGCGGCGCGCAGCAGCCCGGCCGGCAGGTCGGCGGCCACCTCGGCCCCGGGCGCGGCCGGCAGGGAGACGCCGCAGCGCCCCCGCGACCCGTGCTCGAAGACCAGCGGCTCCTCGAAGGTGAGCCCCTGCACGGCGCCGCCGGCGCCGGGCCCCAGGGGCGCCGGGGGGGCCGCGCCCTGCTCCATGCTCGGCTTCCAGCCGGTGGGGTTGCTCACGGCTTCACCGCCTTCGCGAAGAGGTCGATCAGCTCGGGCGAGTGGAGCTCGGTGGCCACGCACAGGAGCGCGCCCCTGGCCCGCGGGTGGTCCGGGAACCAGCGCGCCAGCGGCGCGCCCGCCACGATGCCCTTCCTGGCGAGCCGGGCCACCACGGCCTCGGCGTCGCCCACGTCGAAGGCCTGCTCGTTGAAGACCGGGCCGTCGAAGGCGGGCTGGACGCCGCGGGCCGCCAGGGCGTCGCGCAGCAGGCGCAGCCGCCCGTGGTTGAGCCGGGCCAGATCGGCGAGCCCCTGCTTCCCGAGCAGCGTCAGGTGGATGGTGCTCGCCAGGGCGCACAGCCCGGCGTTGGTGCAGATGTTGGAGGTCGCCTTCTCGCGGCGGATGTGCTGCTCGCGCGTCGAGAGGGTGAGCACGAAGCCGCGGCGGCCGTGGGTGTCGAGCGTGGCGCCGCAGACGCGCCCGGGCATCTGGCGCAGGTAGGGCTCCTTGATGGCGAAGAAGCCCGGGGCCGGGCCGCCGAAGGAGAGCGGGTTGCCGAAGCTCTGCATGGAGCCCACCGCCACGTCGGCCCCGAGCGCGCCGGGGGCCTGGAGGAGGCCCAGCGCCACCGCCTCGGCGGTGACGGCGATGGTGAGGGCGCCGGCCGCCTTGGCCAACGCGGCCGCCTCGGGGAGCGCGTCGACCACGCCCAGGAAGTTGGGCCAGCCGACGATGACCGCGGCGGCGCCCGGCACCGCCGCCGCCAGGGCGGTCAGGTCGGTGCGCCCGTCGGCGCCGAAGGGCACCGTCACCACCTCGTCGTGGGTGGAGGCCAGGTAGGTGGCGAGCACCTTGCGGTACTCGGGGTGGACGGCGGCCGAGACCACGATCCGCCGCCGCCCGGTGACGCGGGCCGCCATGAGGGCCGCCTCGGCGGTGGCGGTGGCGCCGTCGTACATGGAGGCGTTGGACACGTCCATGCCGGTGAGCAGGCTGACGAAGGTCTGCCACTCGAAGAGGGCGGTCAGCGTCCCCTGCGAGATCTCGGGCTGGTAGGGCGTGTAGGCGGTGAAGAACTCGCCCCGCAGCAGGAGCTGGTCCACCACCGGCGGCACGTGGTGCGGGTAGCTGCCGGCGCCGGCGAAGGGCGGGTGGGCCACCTCGTTGCGGGCCGCCAGCCGCTGCAGCTCGGCGAAGAGCGCGATCTCGTCGAGCGCCGGCGGCACGTCGAGCGGGCGGGCCAGGCGCAGCGGCGGCGGGATGGAGCGGAACAGCTCGGGGACGGACGACGCCCCGATGACGTCCAGCATGGCGCGGACGTCCTCGGGGGTGTGCGGATGGTAGCGCAACGGGTGGCCTCCGCGGCGACTCTGGGCGCCGCGCTGCGGGAGGGGGCTACTCCTGCTCGGCGACGAAGGCCGCGTAGGTCTTCACGTCGAGGAGCTCGGCGAGCTCCTTGGGATCGGCGGGCTCGATGGCGATCATCCAGCCCTCCTCGTACGGGTCCTCGTTGACGGCCTCGGGGGCCTCGACGAGCGGGTCGTTCACCTCGACCACCTTGCCGGAGACCGGGGCGAAGAGCTCGGAGACGGCCTTGGTGGACTCCACCACGCCGAAGGACTCGCCCTTCTTGACCTCGTCGCCGACGGCCGGCAGCTCCACGTAGACCACGTCGCCGAGCTGGTCCTGGGCGAAGTCGGTGATGCCGACCAGGACCTTGGCGCCCTTCTGGCGGGCCCACTCGTGCTCGCGGGTGTACTTCAGGTCGTCGGGGAAGTTCATGGGTCGCTCCTGGACGGTCAGCGGGTGGTGCGGGCGTAGAAGGGGGTCTTGACCACGGTGGCGGCCACGGGCCGGCCGCGGACGTCGACGGCGAAGGTGGAGCCCTCGGCGGCCAGCGCCGGCGGGACGTAGGCCAGCCCGATGGAGGTGCCCAGCGTGGGGCTGCGGGTGCCGCTGGTGACCACGCCGACCGGCCGGCCGTCCTGCACCACCGGGTAGCCGTGGCGGGCGATGCCGGTCTGGGTGAGCTGGAAGCCGACCAGCTTGCGGGAGAGCCCGGCCTCCCGCTGGCGCAGCAGCGCGGCGCGCCCGACGAAGTCGCCCTTGTCGAACTTGACCACCCAGCCCAGCCCCGCCTCGAGGGGCGTGGCGTCGTCGTCCATGTCCGAGCCGTAGAGCCGGTAGGCCATCTCGAGCCGCAGCGAGTCGCGGCACCCCAGGCCGCAGGGCTGGAGCTGCTCCGGCCGGCCGGCCTCGAGGAGCGCGTCCCACAGGCGCGGGCCCTGGTCGGCCTTGCAGAAGAGCTCGAAGCCGTCCTCGCCGGTGTAGCCGGTGCGGGCCACCAGGCAGGGGACGCCGGCCACCGCGCCGCTCACGAAGCGGTAGGTCCCGACGAGCGAGAGGTTCTGGTCGCAGAGCCGCTGCAGGAGCTGGGCGGCCTTGGGGCCCTGCAGCGCCAGCTGGGCCCACTCGTCCGACTCGTTCTTCACGTCGGCGCCGCCGGCGTGGGCCGCCAGCCACTCGTAGTCCTTCTGGCGGTTGCCGGCGTTGACGCACACCAGCAGGTCCTCGGCGCCGCGCCGGTAGACGACCACGTCGTCGACGATGCCGCCGGACTCGCGGCAGAGGCAGCCGTACTGGGCCTGGCCGTCGGCCACCTTGGAGAGGTCGTTGGTGAAGACGGCCTGGAGCGCCGCCAGCGCCCTGGGGCCGCGGAAGACCACCTCGCCCATGTGCGAGACGTCGAAGAGGCCGACGCCGGTGCGGACCGCCTGGTGCTCGGCGAGCAGGCCGGCGTACTGGACCGGCATCTCCCAGCCGGCGAACTCCACCATGCGGGCGCCGGCGCGGAGGTGGGCGTCGTAGAGGGGCGTGCGGGAGGCCATGGGGACGCTCGGGTCGGGTCGGGGGAGAAGGCGGGCGGATTCTAGCGAGGGTGACCCCGGAATCAAGCGAAGTCGGAAGGGGGCGCGGCATTGGCGCGCGGGGGCGTCCCGCGGCGTGGCACGGGGCTTGACGGACCCCTTCGGAAGGGTGTTGTGGAGGGGCGTGGCGTGGCGGCCTGGCGCCGGCGGTCTTGGCGCGCGCCTTGCGGAGGCGGCGCGTCGTGGACCACGCCGCCGCGCCGGTGGAGAGACGCCTTCGCCGCGCTGCAGGCCGCCGAGGTGGACCGGCGGCTCCGGTTCCCGGACCCCTTCAAGCACGCCCGGTGCGCGGCCTCCCTGGACGGCTTCTCGCTCCGCGCCGGGGTGCGGTCCACGCTGGCGACCGCGAGGGGCTGGAGCGGCTCTGCCGCTACGCCGTGCGCCCACCGTTCGCGCTGCACCGGCTCTCGACCGGGCCGGAGGGGCGGCTGGTCTACCGGATGAAGCGGCCGCGGGGAGGGTCGCTGTTCCTCGTCCTCACGCCCGACGAGCTCATCGCCCACATCGCCGCGCTGGTGCCGCCGCCCAGGACCCACGCGCTCCGGTACCACGGGGTCTTCGCGCCGCACTCGAAGCACCGGGGGAGGGTGGTGCCGGCCGGAGAGGCGCGACGGCGCTGGCCGAGCCGGAGAGCTGGAAGGTCGCGTCGCGGTCGCCGGAGAGCCTGGCCGCCCGGCCCGGGCCGATGGCCGTAGTGTCGGGCGTCGCCGCGTCGCGCGGACCAGGACCGCCGGAGCAGGCGGTCAGGGCAGCGCCCAGGATGACGGCGGCAGGGCTTGTCCAGCGAGACATGTGGTTCTCCTTGGAAGACTCGTCTGATGGCGGCTCGCCGAGGGCCTGGCTCGCTCCTCGGCTGCAGAGACGTCACGGTGCGCATCGAGAGAGCACCAGCCCCGACCGTGGCGTTGACG
>JAJYAW010000008.1 GCA_021779335.1 Myxococcales bacterium
GCCGACCCGGTGCTGGCGGCCCCCGCGCCGCGCGGCCAGCGGGAGGCCCGCCTCGAGCCCGGGCTGGCGAAGGCCGAGTGGGTCGACGGCCGCGTCTATCGGCTGGTGGTGGTGGCCTTCGACGAGCGGGCCCGGCTGCTCGGGCGCAGCGCGGCGGTGACCTTCATCGTCGGGGCGGCGCCGACCGGCCGCCCGACCGTCCTCGACTTCGCCGCGCAGGAGGTGGAGGTCACGGCCGCGGCCCCAGGCGCCACGCTGGACGCCTTCGCCGGCGAGGGGCGGCTCCAGTTCCGCCGCGACCTCGCCCGCAAGGGCGTGCCGCTCGCCTTCAGCGGGCTCGCGCTCGACGCGCCCTACCTGGAGCGCCGCCGCGTGGTGACCGGCGCCGGCCTCTCGCAGACGGTGACGCTGGTGGAGCGGGTGAAGGCGCTGGTCGCGAGGGGGGCCGTGTCGCAGCCGGTGCAGCCGGCGGTCGCCCTCGACGTGCCAGGCGCGGCCCTCCAGGTGAGCCAGGTGACGCTCCGGGCCGGTCCCGCGGCCGCGGCCCGCCAGGCGGGCCCGACCCTGCTCGACCCCGGCGCCTGGGCCGACCTCTCGCTCGCCCTGCCCGGCTATCTCCACGCCGCCCAGGGCGGGCCGGTCACGGTGGCGCTGCCCGCCACCCGGCTCGGCGCCGGCGGCGACTTCCTGAGGGTGGTGCCGCCCGGCGGCCTGCCCGCGCTGGCCATCGACGCCGCCGCGCTCGGGCCGCTCGCCCTCACCGATCCGGGCTCGCTGGTGGCCGACTTCTCGAGCACGGCCGACGCCGTCGACGAGGCCGGCGCGCCGGTGCCGGCCGACGGCCTGGTCTACCTGGCCGGCGCCAGGCTCGACCTGCCGGCCAGCGCGCTCTTCGCCACCCTGGAGCCGTCGCTGCTGCACCTGACCGCCCGGCTGGTGGAGCTGGGCCCCACCGTCACCGCGGCGCTGCGCGTCGCCGGCAGCGACCTCATCCACCCGGTCAGCCCGGGCGGCTACGCGCTCGAGTTCACCAGCGGCACGCTGGCCGTGGCCGGCGGGGGGCTGCAGGCGGCGGCCGTCTCGCTCGACGGGCGCGTCACCCTGCCAGAGGCCGTCCGCACCGCCGACGGGTTCACCGCGGTGGTCGGGTTCCATGGGATGCGGGTGGTGGGTGGCCACCTGGAGGCCGCGGTGGACGTCGGCGGCCTGCGCTGGGGTGGGCCTGTGATCACCGGTGAGCTGACGCCGGCTCGGGCGCCCGAGGCATCCGGCCGCGAGGGCCCGGGCTCCGCCGGGCTGGCCGGCCTGGTCAGGAAGCAGGCCATGCGGCTGCTCCTCGGGGCGACGCCGGTCCGGCCGCCGGGCGCGGTGGCGCCGCCGGTCTCCTCGGCTCCGATCGCGCCCGCGCCTCCGCCTCCGATCCCGGTGGCCCCGATCGCGGTGACGCCTCCGCCCACTCCCAGGGCCGGCGTGGGGGGCACCGCGCCCATCGCCGCCGACCCCGGCGTCGTCACCATCCCGCCGGCGATCCTGGCGGCCCTGGACACCACCCAGGTCGCCACCAGCCTCACGCCGCTCGGCGACCCGCCGGCGCCCCGGACCTTCAGCGTGGTCGGCGCCAAGGGGCTGCTCGCCTTCGGCTGGCTCGGGCAGGACGACGGCCGGCCGGCCGGCCTCACCGTCACCAGCGGCTCGCTCTCCGGCCCCTTCGAGCTCGACCCGGCCAACCCGGCCGGTGCGCTCCCGGCCGACGCGCTCGCGCTGCACTTCGGCCCGCAGGGCGTCAGCGGCACCGCCGCGTGGGGCGGCAACGCCCCGGCCGGCAGGGGGATCAAGGGCGGCCGGGCCGCGCCTCGCGACCGCTTCGCGCTGGCCGGCGGCTTCCGCGCCCGGCTCGCCAGCTACGCGCTCACCTTCTCCGACGGCGCCGTCACCGGCTCCTCGCTGGCCGGCGAGCTCACCGTGCCGGCGCCGGCCGCGGTCAACCTGGTCTTCAAGCGCGGCACCCTCACCGGCGGCGGCGAGCTGATCGGACCGGTGGTGACCATGCCGGAACGGGTGGCCCTGCCGGCCTGGCGGGTGGTGCTGGAGGGGCCGGACGGCCTGGAGCTCTCGCGCACCTCCCTGCGCTTCACCGGCGGCGCGCTCCGCTTCCAGGTGGACGCCGCCGCGGGCGGCGAGGAGCTCTCGGCCCTCGAGGTCAGGCAGCTGGAGCTGGGGACCGACGGTCGGGTCCGGCTGGTCCGCACCGGCGTGAACACCACCTTCGTCGGCCTGCCCTTCACGCTCGGCTCCGAGGCCTCGATCACCTTCGCCACCCTGGGCGACGGCCCGCCCGGCGCCGGCCAGGACCTGGTGACCCTGAGCGGCGCCTTCACCTTCCCTGGCCCCTTCTCCAAGGCCGGCTCGATCCAGCACACCGACGCCGGGGCCCGGGTGCGGCTCACCGACCCGACCTACGCCCGCGGCAGCCCCGACCTGATCCAGGCCAGGGGCGAGCTGACCTGGGTGAACGGCTACCAGGCCGGAAAGGCCTACAAGGAGTTCCTCGGCCTGGGCAGCCTCTCGATCCTGCAGGCCGCCTCGCTCAACGGGCTGGCCATGTTCGGCGGCGACGGCCAGGGCCCGTACGAGCGGTACGGCCTGGGCATCGGGGTGGACGGCCAGAAGGTCGCCACCCTCACGTCCGCGGAGGGGGGGATCAGCACCGCCGCCAAGCTCGGGGCCGGGGTGCTCGCCATGGCCACCGAGAAGAGCCCGCACGTGAGCGAGCTCACGCAGCTCACCAGCGGGCTGGCCGACTACCTGAAGACCGCCGACAAGCTCACCAGGCAGGAGAAGCTCTCCAAGGTGATGAAGCTCCTCGGCGACGCGGTCGGAATCGCCAAGGCGGTCCACGTCGAGACCGGCGGCCAGGCCGACGACGCGGTGGGCACCAGCCTCGACCTGGCCCAGGTCGGGCTGGCCCAGGGGGCCACCCTGGCCGGCCAGAAGACGGTGGACGACAAGCAGCGCGTGCTGGCCATCCTCGGCAGCCTCGACGTGGCCTTCCCCATCCTGGAGCGCGCCGCCGGGATCAAGGGGAGCAAGGAGGCGCTGGCGTCGCTCGAGCTGGTGCGGCTGGCGGTGCGCGCCACCCGCTTCTTCATCGACGACTGGCAGCTCTCCGACAAGGAGCAGCTCCTGCTGGCCCGCGACCTCTTCAAGTCGGCCAGGACCATCGCCGGCGACGGCGACTTCCAGCTGGCCCTCGATCTGGTCATCGCGGTGCTCGACACGGTGAGCGCCGACAAGCCGCTCGACGGGCCGGCGGTGGCCCGCCTCGCCTCCACCAGCCTCGGGCTGGTCCAGTCGAAGGGCGTCCTGCCGGGCCAGGACTGGAAGAACGTGCTGACGCTGGCCCAGGCGCTCCTCGACGCCGCGGTCCGGTCGGCCGACCTGCCCCACCCGGACGGCGCCATCGCGCTGGCCGGAGCGCTGCTCGAGGCCGCCTCGGGCCCGAACGTCTCCTACGGCGCCGGCGCCGACGCCAAGGTGAAGCCGGTGCTGGCCCTGACCCGCCGGATGCTGCAGGTCTATGGCGCGCTGCAGGGGGGCATCCCCTCCGAGAAGGCCGCGGCCTCGGTGAAGGACACCTACGACACCGCCGCCGCGACCGTGGACCTCACCCAGCTCGAGGGGCGCGAGCTGCACCGGGTGGTGCGGCGGCTCATCGGAGTCTGGAGCGGGCTCAGGGCTCGACCGCTGCCCGACAGCGCGGCCGACCTGAAGCTGGTGCTCTGCGAGGCCGGCGCCGACCCCACCTGCCTCTCGGCCGACGCCTACGGCGCGCAGGTCGTGGCGGCGGTGGCCGGGGTGACCCACGCCGGGAGCCCGGACCGGTTCCTGCGGGCCCTGCAGGAGCTCGAGGCGCTGGGCGCGATCGCGCGCGACCGGCAGGGCGACGCGCCGCCCGACCTCGCCTTCCGCGACGGGTTCCGCGCCGCGCTCGAGCCGGCCATCCCCCTGATCCGCGCCATCTACGACGGGCTGGTGACGAGCACCTTCCTGCCGGCCATCCAGCAGGCCGCCACGGTCGAGGCGGCCCAGCCGGTGGCCCGCCTGACCAGGGCCATCTTCCTGGCCAACGCCGGGATCGAGTCCGCCGTCGACTGGGGCCACGCCCATCCGGAGTTCGTCCTCCAGATCGACCCGGCCACGCAGACCCACCCGGTCAACGACGCGCTGGAGGCCAAGGTCTACGCGACCATCCTCCCCGACCTCCTGAGGCAGGTGGCCGCCGCCAAGGATCTCCTCGCGCTGGTGCCGCTCTGGGAGGGCTTCCTGCCGGTGGCGGACTCGGTCCTGGTGGAGACCAGCAAGGGGCAGGCTCAGGTCGAGGTGGTGAAGGAGGCGTTCAGGTCCAGGGTGGGGGAGCTGCTCGAGCCCTTCTACCAGGCCGGCTCGAAGGAGCCGTACGCCCCGATGGCGACGCTCGAGGGGTTCTCCGAGGCCGTGCTGCGGCTCCCGGGGGCCGGCACCGGGTCCGCCATGGTGAACCTCGGAGCGGCCGAGCAGTTCGCCGCTGAGGCCAGGGCCGGGCACGTCGCCGGCAGCGAGGCCGCCTACAACCTCTTCCTCTGGTACGGGAGCCTGATCTCCAAGGAGAGCATGGGCAACATGATGGCCGCCATGGCGACCGGCGCGGGCGGAGATCCCGGGGCGCCCGGGGCCGGGGCCCTCCAGCAGGCGGTGCAGAAGGCGACCGGCGCCTCCGGCGCCTACGGCGTCGACCCGGTGGAGATGGGGAGCGACGAGATGGTCGGGAAGCTGCTCGACCCCAAGGTGGTCGCCGCCCTCCTGATCGCGGCCGCGGCCGAGGTGCAGCAGGGCCAGGTCGGCTTCGGCACCATGTACGCCTACGCCGTGGCCAGGCCCGTGCTGGACGCCGGGGGCTTCGCCGACGCCGACATCCAGCGGAGGCTCGGCGAGCGGCTGGCCAGAAAGGAGATCCCGTCGGCCGATCCGGCCGTGCTGGTGGCCTCCCTGGCCACCGCCTGCGCCCGGCTGGCGCCGCTGGTGGTCGTGCTCCGGGAGCTCATCGATCCCAGGGTGACCCCGTCGCCGAGCCGCGGCCTGGAGCTGGCCAGCAAGCACCGGCTGGTGACCCGCCTCCCGGGGCACGAGGGCGACCTGGCCCAGCTCGAGTCGCGCGTCCCGGCCTGGATCGCCGGCGCCAGGGCCGAGCCCTGCGCCAGGCGGCCGAAGCTCAAGGCCTGGTTCCGGGCCGTGGCGGCCTTCCTGCCTGGCAAGAAGGCCGACCTGCTGCAGGCGCAGTACGACCTCTCCAAGGGCTGCAGCGACCTCACCTACGACCCCAAGGCGGAGCTGGCCAAGCTCAAGACCTCGGCCCCGGCCCTGCTGGCCGACGTGGACGCGGTGGTCAAGGGGCCGCTCACCGAGGCGGACAAGCAGTCGGCCATCGGCTGGCTCATCGCCGGCCGGCTCGAGACCATGACCAACGGCTTCACCGGCGAGCGGCCCGAGGAGAAGGTGCTGCGCGCCACCCACCAGCAGGTGGCCTTCGTGAACGCCAACCGGCAGACCGCCCGCACCGAGCGGGTGGCCGCCGTCGGCAAGATCCTCTCGGCGGCGCTCGGCGACCTCCTCCCCGACCAGCGCGACGCCGGCGCGCTGCAGACCGCGCGGCTGGTGGTGGACCTCTCCACCCAGGTCCTCGGCGCCTTCACGGCCGGCGGCGAGCAGGGCTTCACCTGGCAGCAGGCCATCAAGCTGGCGGCCGCGGCGGCCAGCCAGGCGGCCCCGGCCGGGCCCGGCAAGCAGCTGGTGGGCGCCTGGGTCGGCCTGCTCAAGGCCACCGGGGCCGACAAGCAGGCCTCGCTCCAGTCGGTGGCCATCGCCACCGTGCCCATCGCGGTGGCCGGCGGCATCGGCCTGGCCTTCGCCGACAAGATCGCCATGGCCAACGGGCAGGTCGACCTGGCCCAGACGCTCCCCAGGCTCGGCCTGAAGGGCGAGTTCTGGGACGGGCTGGCGCAGCACGCCCCGCTGGCGGCCGAGCTGGTCACCGCCACGCAGCAGCTCATGAAGCTCATCGACGACCTGAAGGCGGCCAAGGGGCAGGACGCCAAGGCCCAGCTGGCGGCGCTCCAGAAGTTCACCTCCCAGGCACCCAAGCTCGCCGTCATCGGCCCATTCCTCGGGGCGCTGCTGGAGCCGGAGAAGAACCTGCTCGCCCCCGACGCGCCCCTGGGGCTCTACCAGGCCACCGCGGTCCTGGCGCTGATCGACACCTCCCGCAAGAAGGTGCCGGGCGGCGAGACCAAGCTGGCCGACTCGACCTGCCCCAGCCTCGCCAACCCCTCGGTGCCGCAGGGGGCCGACGCGGTGCTCTGCTCCCTCGACGTGGCCCGCGGCATCATGCGAGGCCCGGTGGCCTCGCTGCTCGGGCCGGACACCAGCCCGGCCGTCTCGCAGGACGCGGCGGCGCGGGCCGCCGCCCAGGACGCCCGCTCCCGGGCCATGTTCGCGCGGGGCGTGGGGGGCGAGGACCTCTCCGGCGTCTCCGGCGGCCTCGAGTTCCGTGGCGGCCAGCTCTCCCGCTTCGAGCTCTACGGCACGCTCGACGTGAAGGGGCTCATCGAGGCGGCGGTGCTGGCGAGCTACGACACGCGCCAGACCTACTTCTCGCTGGAGCTGGCCACCGCCGCCGGCGCCGACAAGCGCGACGCCGGCCTGCTCGGCATGCTCGGGCTCTCGCCCTCCTCCAACGACTTCCTCGGCAAGGGGACCTTCCAGAGCCCGCTCAAGCGGCTGGCCCTCCACGTCGACGGCCGGTCCCGCTGCGCCGACGGCCTCCTCTCGCTGGCGCTCGACGGCCCCATGGGCAAGCTCACCGCCAGCGAGACCCGGCTGGCGGCCTGCTGGAACCCGGTCGCCCTCGACCTCGCCACCTCCTGGACCGAGCCGGTGCTGGGGCCGGTCCAGGGCACCACCGGGGTGCGCATCTGCTACGCCGGCGGGCGCGGTGGCCTGGACGTCGATGCCTCGGTCGGCCTCGACACGCCCAGCCTCTTCCCCGAGCCGGTGGCGGTCGACGGGTGGGGGCGCATGAACTACTGGAAGGAGTGGGGGCTGCGCGCCAGCCTGGGCGCAGGGGCGGGGCTGGCGCTCGGTCCGGCAGGCCTCGAGGTGGCGGCCGGCGCCCGCGCCGAGCTCGGGGTGTCGGTCACCAACAAGGACGAGCCCGGCTGCGTGGGACAGCCGCTGGTGCTCGGGCTGCTCTTCCCCGGCAGCGCCTTCGTCGACCCGACCTACACCCAGCGGGTCTCGAAGACGCGGACGGTCCAGTACGGCACCTGCCGGTCGCTCTACGCGGCCCAGCTCGATCTCCGGGTCCAGGCCGCCTCCTCCAGCACCTTCAGCCTGAAGGGGCAGGGCGAGGTGGACGTCGGCCCGGCCAGCATCGGGCTCTGGTTCTACAAGGGGGCCGCCGGCTCCGACTGGGGCACCGGGACCTTCCCGCCCGCCCGTTACGGCGGCTGGCCCATGACGAGGGGCGGTCCCACGGCCGGCTGGAGCGTCTGCGGAGGCACCCGATGAGCCGCGGCGTCGCCGTGCTGGCCCTGCTGGTCCTGGCCGTCCCCCGGGCGTCGCGAGGAGAGGAGCGGCCCCAGGTCGCGCCGGTCCACGCCCTCTCGGTCGAGGACGGGGTGCTGCTCTGGTGGCCGCCCGCCACCGAGAGCGTCCACGACGTCTACCGGTCGAGCGAGGGTGGTCCCTTCGCGCGGGTGGCCACCGTCGAGCCCATCCGCGACCCGGCCCGGATCGCCGAGACGCTGCGCGCCGCGCCGGACCGGCTGTCGCGCAGCCTGACCGTTCCGGCCGACGTCGAGGCGAGGGCGGTGGTCTCTCCCGCCGCGGATCTCGGCCTGGCGCTGGCGTCCTCCGGGTACGCCAAGGTCCGCGGTGCCTCCTGGCTCGACCGCGGCGCCGGCTCCGGGAAGGCCTGCCGCTACCGGGTGGTGCGCCGGCCCGCCGGGGGCCCGGAGGTCCTGGTCGGCGAGGTGGCGGTCACCGCGGGCCGACCGGTGGACCCGCCAGCCCCGGCCCTGACCGGCGCCTTCGAGGAGCGGGTGGTGCTCCGCTGGCGGCGGGCGCCGTTCGTCGCCTACGAGGTGCAGCGCGCCGGGGCGCAGGGCGGCCCGTTCACGACCCGCACGCCGCTGCCGGTGGCCGCGACCACCGACGACGCCGAGGTGCGCTGGGCCGACGACGAGGCCGTCCTCGACGGGGGGAGCTACCGCTACCGGGTCGTGCCCTCCGACCTGTCCGGGCGGGCCGGCCCGGCCTCCGCCGCGGTGGAGGTCCGCACCGCCGATCGGACCGCCCCGGGCGCGCCGACGGCGCTGGAGGTCAAGGGGGCGGCCGGCGGGCTGGCGCTCCGCTGGAAGGCGCCGGCCGCCGCCGACCTCTCGAGCTTCCACGTCTGGCGGACCGACCTCGTCCGCGACGAGGGGGGGCAGGCGCCGGTGGCCGGGAAGCGCCGCCGGCTCACCCCGGTGGCGCTGCCGAGGGACACCGTGACCTTCGAGGACGGGACCGCCCGGGCCGGCTCGCTCTACCGCTACGAGGTGACCGCCCTCGACACCGCCGGCAACGAGTCCGCGCCGTCGGGTCCCGGCCTCGGTTCGCTGCGGAAGACCACCCCGCCCGCCACGCCGCTCGGGCTCACCGCCCGGGGCGGGGAGGGCGGCGAGGTGACGCTCTCCTGGCAGGCGGTGGCGGACCCCGACCTCTGGGTCTACCGGATCATGCACGCCGCCGGGCCGAAGGGGCCGCTGCGCGCGCTGGTCGACGTGTCGCCGCTCCAGGGTGCCGGGGTGCTGACCCGGGTGCTGAAGCTGGATCCGCGCTCGCAGGAGCGCCACCGGTTCGCGGTGGCCGCGGTGGATCGCTCGGAGAACGAGAGCCTCCCCACCCCGCCGGTGGAGGTGCGCCTCCCCGACCACGTGCCCCCCGCGGCGCCGGTCATCTCGGGTCTGGAGGCCGCGCCCGGCGCCGGCGCCGTCGTCGTCCGCTGGACGACCGTGGCCGAGCCCGATCTGGCCGGGTTCATCGTCTTCCGCCGGGAGCGGAGCAGGCCCCTGGTCCGGCTCACCGACCAGGGGCTGGCCCCCGAGACTCGCGCCTTCCGCGACTCCACCGCGCCGGCCGGCGCGGTCCTGGGCTATGCCGTCTCCGCCTTCGACCAGGCCGGGAACCTGGGGCCGCCCTCCGAACCTCGAACCACCACCACGCCGCCGGCGCCGCCCTCCCCGCCGGCGGGGCTCACGGTGAGGGCGACCGCGCCGGGCCGGCTGTCCCTGGCGTGGACCTCCCCAGCTGGCGCTCGCGGCTCCATGGTCTATGGCGCCGCCACTCGCGACGCCACGCCCCGGCCGGTCGGGGCCCTCGTGACCGGCGCGACGCTCGAGGTGCCTCGCAGCGCCGGCCCCTGCTTCCGGGTCCAGACCATCGCCGCGAACGGCGCCCCCTCCGACCTCTCCGCTCCGGTGGAAGCTCCGCCCGAAGCGCCCATCGCCCCGGAGCAGGCGCCCAAGCGCGCAGGGAAGGGGAAGTGACCGCCATGAGGACCACCGTGCGCTCCGCCGCCATCGCGCTCCTCGCCCTGACGGCCTGCTCGCAGCGCCCCGCCGCTGGAGGGCGATCGACGGCCCCGGTCGCATTGGGCGTGGGCCGAGCCGCCGTGGCGCAGCTGCCCGGCTCGACGCGCCTGGCCCTCGCCGTCACCGCCGCCGACATGGCGCCGGTGACCGTCGACCTCCCCCTCGATGGATCGACGACGACGTTGGAGGTGCCGGCCGGCAAGGCGCGCCTCTTCACGCTCGACGCCTTCAACGCCGCCGGCCGCTCCCACACGGGCTCCACCCTGGTGCCGGAGCTGGTGGCCGGCACCCAGGTGCGCGTCTCCATCCACCTCGCGCCGGTGGCGGGGACGACGAGCCCCTCGCGCTGGCTCGTCTACCACCGGTTCGCCAACCCGGGCCAGGCCGGCTCGATGGCGGCCGCCCGCGAGGACGGCGGGGCCACCGTGACGCTCGCCACCGTGGCCGACGGCGGCGACGTGCGATACGCCGGCTTCAGCGGCGGCCGCGTCCTCTTCACCCGCGCCGAGCCGGGCGCCCTCGCCAGCGTCTGGTCGGTCCTGCCCGACGGCACGGGAGAGGTCGCGGTGCACCAGGCCGGGGTGACCGGCGCGAGCGTACTGGCGACGCTCGGGGACACGGTCATCACCTCCGTCGACGGCACGCTCTTCCTGGCGCGCGTGGACGGCACCGCCGGGCCGGTGCTCCTGGGCAGCGGCAGCGGCGCGCGGCAGACCTTCCGGTCGGACGGCCGGTCCCGGCCCCCCGACGGCCAGGCGGAGGGGCGCTTCTGGTACCTGGCGTCCGGCACCGGCCGGTCCGGCACCTGGTCCATCGGCCCGGGCGAGGCCGCGCCATCGCTGGTGACCGGGGCCTTCGTCGAGATCGCAGCGGTGGAGGCGACGCCGCTCGGGCGCCGGGTGTTCCTCGCCAGCCTGGACGGGCAGCTCTTCGTGACGGATGCGGGTGGCTCGCCCGCGGTGAGGCTGGCGACCGACTTCGACGGCAGCCTCCTCCGTCTCGGCTTGCCGATCATGGGGGTCGCCCGCCCCACGCCCCTGCCGCTGGTCCTCGTCGGCGACCGGGTCGTCTACCCGGCCGACGACGGCGCCGGCGGCAAGTACCTGGCCGCGGTAGGGCTCGACGGCTCCGGCCACGAGGTCGTGAGTCCCGTCGGCGCCGCGCTCCACCTCCTCGGCGCCAGCGCCACCCAGGCCTATGCCGCGCGCGACGGCGGCGGCACCTACGAGCCGGTGGCCTGCGACGTCCCCTCGCCCGGCTTCGCGAGCTGCGCCCGCTCCTTCTACACCGGCGCGCGGGCCGGGGAGGCGGGCGGGTGGGGGCTCATCGTCAATGCCGCCAGCCTCGACGCGGCTCCGTTCGCCGATGGCTCGAGCCGGCGCCTGACCAGCTTCTTCGCCCGCGACCTCTGGGGCGATGGCTCGCAGGCCACCTCCCCTTGGGCCGTCCAGGCCGGCGACCTCCTGGTCCACGCCCTCGACCTCGGCGCTGACCAGGACCTGGTGGCGACGCTCCCGGACGGGGGCGGCCGGTTCGACCTGGCGGCCTCCGGCTGGAACGAGGCGCTGGTCGGCCTCTCTGGCACGCGGGCCATCTACGCCATGGACGTGGGCGGGCAGCGCGACCTGGCCTCGTCGGTGGTGGACCAGCGGCTCGGCGCCGCCCGGGCCCAGGTGTACCTCACCGCCGATCCGGCCGACGAGCGGGTGGTGGCCCTGGACCAGGGCACGGTCTTCTTCACCCGCGACGCGCCCGGCGGCGGCCGGGACTTCCACGCCGTGCTCGACGACGGCAGCCGCCACGTCCGGCTCACCGACCAGCCCGGCGTGGTGAAGGGATTCGCCGGCCTGGTCACCTTCGACGGCCCCGCGCTGCCCGCGCGGCTCGATACGCTGACCGTCACCTGCGCCGCGACCGATCTCGTGGTGGCAGGCACGACGGCCTGCAGCGCGGCAGGCACCATGACCGACGGCAGCGCCACCGCCCTCGCCGGCCTCGCCTGGTCGGTCCTGCAGCCCGGCGTCCTCGCCGTGGACGCGGCGGGCACCGTCTCCGCGCTTGCGCCCGGCGAGGCCACGCTGGTGGCCTCCGTGGACGGCGAGGCCTGGGTCTGGGTGAGGTTCTACGTGGCGCCCGCGCCGCCGCCCCTGGTCGCCATCGTCATCGCGCCCTCGCCCGCCGCCGTGGCTCCCGGCGCCACGCTGCAGCTCACGGCCACCGGCACCTACGGCGACGCCACCACCCGCGACCTGACCGCCCAGGCGACCTGGAGCTCCAGCGCCCCCGGCGTGGCCACGGTCTCCGCCGCCGGACTGGCGACCGGCGTGACGGCCGGTCAGACGGCGGTCACCGCCTCGCTGGGCGGCCTGGTCTCGCCCGCGGTCACCCTCACCGTGCCCGGGGGGCCGGTGGTGCCGCTCCTCACCTTGCCCCGCACCGGGCAGGTGGCCAGCTTCTCGGCCTCGCCCAGCGACGACGGCGGCCTGCAGCGAGGCGCCCCCTGGCCCACGCCCCGCTTCGCCAACCCGGACGGCACCACCCCCGCCGCCGGCGCGCTGGTGCTCGACCGGCTCACCGGTCTGCTCTGGTCGCGCGACGCCGCCACCCCCGGGCCGGCGGGCTGCCCGCTCGCCGGGCTCGTGGGGATCGGCTGGCAGCCGGCCGTCGACCACGTCACCTGCCTCAACGCCATGGCCTGGCTCGGCTTCACCGACTGGCGGCTGCCCACCATCCGCGAGCTCTCCAGCCTGATCGACCGCGGGGGCTCCCCGACGGGGCCACTCCTCCCGGCCGGCCACCCGTTCCAGGGTGTGGCGGCCGGCTACTGGTCGTCGTCGGCCGTCGTCAGCGCCGCCTCCACGCCGCCGGAGACCGCCTGGTGGCTCGCCACCGGCAGCGGCGAGACCGGCTGGAGCGGTTGGCTGGGCGGCGAGGCGGTCTGGCCGGTCCGCGGCGGCTCGACCGGCCCGGTCGACCTGCGCTACCCCGCCATGGTCCTGGCGACCGGCCAGCGGGTGGGCTACGCGGTGGGCGGCGCGGATCTCGCCTGGGCGACCGCCGGGGTGGCCTGGCCGATCCCCCGCTTCGCGGCCGGCACGGGCGCCGAGGCCGGCTGCCTGGTGGACGCGGCCACCGGGCTGATGTGGCCGCGCGACACGGCGAGCCTGCCGGTGGGCTGGAGCGGCGTGGCCTGGCAGGGCGCGCTCGACCTGGCCGCCGGGCTCTCGCTCTGCGGCCACGCCGACTGGCGCGTGCCGAACGCCAACGAGCTGGAGAGCCTGGTGAGCTACGACACGCTCGTCGGGGCGGGCCCCTGGCTCGCCTCGCAGGGCTTCGTCGGCGTCGGGAACGGCAACTACTGGAGCTCGACCACCCGGCCCACCGCCCCGGCGAGCGCCTACCAGCTCGACCTGGCCATCACCAAGTTGAGGTCGCGGGCCAAGACCAGCACCTCCCCCTCGGTCCTGCCGGTGCGTGGCGGCCAGGCGTCGCCGCCGCTCACGGTGACCTCGCTGACCGTGGCGCCGGCCGCCGCCGCCCTGGTGGTGGGCGGCACGCTCCAGCTCGCGGCCGTCGCGGCCTACTCCGACGGGACCAGCCGGGACGTCACCGGCACGGTCACCTGGGCCGGCCTCGGCGCCGCCGCCGCGGTGGACGCCACCGGCCTGGTCACCGGGGTGGCCCCCGGGTCGGCCGGCGTCACCGCGGCGCTCGGGGCCACGACCTCACCGGCCGCGGCCATCACGGTGGTGCCCTTCGCCGGCGCCGCCACCGGTGTGGCCCGCGCCGGCGGCCGCACCTACGTCTCCGGCTGGTGGCAGGACGCCGGCAAGAAGGTGCCCTGCTGGTGGCTGGACGGCGTGCGCCACGACCTCGCCGGCGACGGCGTCCACGACGCGCAGGCCAGCGGCATCGCGGTGGACGTCGCCAGCGTCCTCGTCTCCGGTTCGTGGAAGGACGCGGCGGGGCTGCAGCACGCGGCGCTCTGGGTCGACGGGGTCCGTACCGATCTCCCGGCGCGCAGCGCGACCGAGGGCTCCTACGCGGCCGCCGTGGCGACCGCGGGTGGCACGGTCCACCTCGCCGGGGCGGGCATCGCCGCCGGGATGAGTGCCCCGGTGACCTGGTCCGGCACGTCGGCCGGCGGCTTCGCGCTGACCGTCTATCCGTCGGACTTCGGCGCGGCCGCCCTCCAGAACGCCACGGCCCTCGGCGTCGCGGTGGACGGCGGCGTCGTCTGGGCCACCGGCTGGGTGAACACCGCCTACTGGTACTCCACGCCCTCGGTCTTCACCGGCGGGGCCACCATCCAGCTCCCGCCGCCCAACGGCGACATCGGCGGCTACTGGGGCTTCCCCACCAGCATCAAGGTGGTCGCGGGCGTGCCCTTCGTCGGCGTGGAGCAGTTCACCCGGGCGGCCCACTACGTCGCGGCGCTCTACGTGGGCCCGCCCGCCACCGCGACCCGGACCCAGTACGAGGGGGACGGGGTCCACGACGCCATCGCCAGCGGCATCGACGTGGCGGGAGGCGTCAGCTACCTCTCCGGCGGCTGGAGCGACGGGGTGGCGGCCCACGCCTGCTACTGGACCGGAGCCACCCGGGTCGACCTGCCGGGCTCGGCCACCCTCCCGACCTCGGCCAACGGCCTCCCCTGGCCCACCGGTGGCATCGCGGTGGACGCCGGGAGCGTCTACGTGGTGGGCAGCCTCGACAACGGCGCGGGCGGCGTGAAGCCGGTGACCTGGGTGGACGGGGTGGCGGGCGATCTCCCCTAGCCAGCTCCCGCCGACGCCGGCCCGGAAGGTGGTCGGCCCGCCCGGCTCCTCGGCCCCGAGCTCGCGCCGCGGGTGGGCGCGGTCGCGGTGGTGCCAGGGGTGGAAGAGAGGCGTCCCCGCGCCGCATCAGGCCGAGGCTGCGGTCGGTGCCTCCGCCCCGCCATCACATGCGCCGGTCGTCGTGCCTGGCGCGGTGGATGCGGCGCGAGACGCGGTCCTGCTGGCGGTTCACCTGCGCGCGCTGCGCCGGGGTGAGCTGGCCGCCGTTCGCGATCCGATCGCTCCGGATCTCGCGGTGGATCCTGGCCTCCTGGCGCTCTAGCCGCGCCGTCTCCACCGGGGTGAGCTGGCCGCTCCTCACGCCCTGGGCGATGCGGTCCTGCTGGCTCTCCTGGCGCCGGTCGACCTCGGCAGCCAGCGCGGAGGCGGAGAGGGAGAGGCAGAGGGCGGCGGTGGCGAGGCGGGCGAGGGCGGACATGGGGTGGCTCCGGTGTGGGGCGGCGTGGGTGGGGTGGTCCCGGGTCATGGGGGCGGCCGTCCCGGTGCGCCCCTCCCGATCTCGTGGAACACCGCAGCGCGCTGGAGGTTGCGCAGCCGCGCCCGCCGGGCCCCGGGCGCCCGAGCGGCGCGGCGGCCCCCAACATCCGCTGCGACGGCTGGGTCGCCGCGGTGAGCACGCTCCGCCGTCGCCCTGCGTGAACTCGAACTTCGCGTGGACTGGCTCCCGCCGGGGAGCGCTTCCTGGGCGATGGCCTGACCCTCTACGAGGCGTACCGCGGCTTCTCGGCGCAGGGGGAGCACCAGCCGGGCGACCCGCTCCGGAGGGATCTCGTCGTCGCCGACGAGACCAAGGGAAGAGTGGCCGAGCAGGGCGTCGCCTTCTTCGAGCAGGCCACCGGGCTCGCGATCCGCCGGCGGACGGCCGAAGAGCTGGGGTCCACGCAGGTCGTCAACAGGGACCGGCGCCGGGGGGCGCACGTCGTCGATCTGCACGGGCTGCGCATCGTCGACTCCGCCAGCGGCCAGATGCAGCGGGTGGCGGCCGCCGGGACCGACAGTGGGGGCCGCCGCGGCTGGCCGAGAGGATCGAGGTGCCGGCGAGCGCGAACCTCGCTACCGGGGACGGCCGCCCGGACCTGGCCCACGAGCTCGGCCTCGGCGTCGGGCTCCCGCACCACGGGGACGACGCGTTCTGGTCGGTCTCCTGGAAGTGGCGGGGCTGCGCCAACCGCTTCGTCGTGAACCGCTCGTTCGCCGCCGGCGGGGTGCTCCGAGGCCGGGAACCCCCTCGAGTCGCGGACGGACCTGGTGCACCATGAGGCCTCCCCCTCGACCGGAGCGCCCTCATGCGTCGTCCCCTCACCTCGCTGGCCGCCGCCCTGGGCCTCGCCGCCTGCGCCGGCGGGCCGTCCGCCCCCATCGCGGTCGTCGTGGCGCCGAGCCGGACCGCGGGCGTCGCGCCCCTCGCCGTCTTCTTCGACGCCACCGGCACCTCCGGGCTCGACGGCGGCGACTTCCTCTCGGCCCACTTCACCTGGGACTTCGGCGACGCCGGCGCCGGGGCGTGGGCGACCACCGGCCTCAGCCGCAACCTGGCGACCGGCTTCCTGGCGGCGCACGTCTTCGAGCGGCCCGGCACCTACGTCGTCACGGTGGGCGGGCGCGACCGCGCCGGGCGCCTCGGCCCGGCGGCCACGGTGACCATCACCGTGACCGATCCCGAGACGGCGTACGCCGGCGCCGCGACCCGCTGCGTGTCCCGGGCCGGCGACTTCACCGGGGCGCCGGCGGCGTGCGACGCCGTCACCTCCACCGATCTCCCGGCCCAGCTGGCCTGGCTGAACGCGGCAAGCCGGCGGCGCCTGCTGCTGCGGCGCGGCGAGACCTGGCCGGCCGTCACGCTGGCGCTCACCGGGGCCGGCCCCTGCACCCTGGGCGCCTTCGGGCCCGGGGCCCGCCCCATCCTGGCCCTCGGCTCGACCCCGGGCCAGAGCGCGGGGCTCCTCGTGACCGGCACCGACTGGCGCGTCATGGACCTCGACCTCGACGGGGCCAACCTGCCGCCGCCCAACGCCGAGGGCGACACGACGTTCGGCGGGAGCGGCACCGAGGTCCTCGGCGCGAACCTCTCGATCCACGACGGCCACTCGGTCGGCTGGGGCGCCGGGGGCGACCGGACCTACCTCTACGACTCGCAGGTGGGGCACACCGGCTACTTCGCCGCATACGTTGACGGCGTGGACAGCGCCATCATGGGCAGCACCGTCGACCAGATGCGGCTCGCCGTCAGCTTCGTGCGGCCGGCCGAGACCCGGAACGTCTACGTCGCCGACAACCTCATCGACGCCAGCCGCGCGGCGCCGACCACGGGCATCAAGTGGCACTCGCGGCGGGGTGTCATCACCGACAACGTCATCACCGCCGGCACCTCCCGCATCGCCACCACCGCCAGCTCCGCCGACTGCGACTTCTCCCTGGCCGTCGACAAGGGCCTGGGCGTCCTGCTCATCGAGCGCAACGTGCTCAAGCCCGACGGCAACCCGGCCAACGACGCCTACACCTCGACCGGCATCGGCCTGGGCGAGAGCGACGCCATGGTCCGCAACAACCTGCTCTACGACATGGACCTCGCCTTCCACGGCGCGTGCGGCGCGTCCAACGTGCACATCCTCAACAACACCGTCTACATGACACCCACCACCACCGGGCTCAACGTCGGCAACGGGGACTTCCTCAACGTCGATCTCCCGGCGGTGACGGGCTGGGAGGTCCGCAACAACGTCATGTGGTCGGAGAACCCGGGCTCGAACGGCTGCGGCGACCTCATCAACCTCGCCGCCACCGATGGGCTCACGCTCGGCAACAACCTCTACTACAAGCCGCTCTCGCCACGCCCGTTCGGCGTGGGCACCTCCGCCGCGCCGGCCCTCCACGACCTGGCCGGGTGGCAGGCGCTCGGCCTCGACACCGCCTCGCTGGTGGCGGACCCGCTGCTCGTCTCGGTGGACCCCGCCAGCCCCGACTTCCTCCGCCTCGGCGCGGGCAGCCCCGCCATCGGGAGGGGGAGGCCCGTCGCGGTCTTCGAGGACTTCTACAGGGCACCGCGCCCGAGCCCGGATGGCTACGACCTCGGAGCCATCAACTACCGGTAGCGGCGGAGGGCGCGAGAGGCCAGGCGCCGCGGGCCGCTCAGGGCGCCTGGAGCAGCCTCAGGAGCGCCGCCCGATCCGGCGCCAGGAGCTCCTTGACCCGCTCCGCGTCGACGTCGGCCACGATGATCTCGCCGACCTCCTCGTTGACCAGGCGGTAGAGCCCCTGCTTCTTCATCCCCTCGGCCTGGCGCTGGTTGTCCTCGGTCGGCGACACGTAGTGCACCGAGTAGATCTTGTAGCGGTGCATGAGGAAGAGCTGCAGCAGCGTCATGAGCCGCTTCTTCCGCAGGGCCAGGTCGAAGTTGTTCTGGTCGCGGACCGAGAGGATGTTCCGCCCCTTGCGGTCCTGGATCACGGCGAAGATCACGTTCGCCTTGGCCTTCCCGTCGGGCCCCAGCAGCGAGAGCTCGAGCAGGTCCGAGCCGGCGCTGCGGGGCTTCAGCGAGACCTTCAGCGTCTCGGCGACGCCGCGGTGCTTGCGCCAGAGGTCGACCCACTCCTCGAGGAGCTTGGGCGGCACCTCGGTCTGGACGAGGTGCTGGTGCTGCGTCGAGCCCTGCCCCATGGCCTTGGTGGTGGAGGTGCGGCCGGACAGGGCCATCAGGCCGGCGTCGGCGCGCGGCCCGCCCACCAGCGTCTGCGGCGTCTTGTAGCCCGACTCGAGCAGGCGGAACTTCCGCTGCAGCCGGGCCAGCGCCAGCATCCCGTCCTCGCGCAGCGCGGCGGCGAACTCCTCCGAGGCCAGGCCGTCGATCTGGTGGCCGCCGTAGGTGATGAAGTTGAAGACGAAGCCCATCTTCCCGAGCTCCGCGGGGAAGGCCCTCATCTGCTCGTCGTTCATCCCGGTGGTGTCCCAGTTGAACGAGGGCGAGAGGTTGTAGGCCATCATCTTGCCGGGGAAGGCGGCGTGGATGGCGTCGGCGAACCGCCTGGCGTCGTGCAGGTCGGCGGTCTTGGTCTCCATCCAGAGGAGGTCGGCGAAGGGGGCCGCCGCCAGCGACTTGGCGATGGCGTAGTCGAGGCCGCCGCGCACCTGGTAGTAGCCGTCGGGCGTCTTGGCGTGCTCGCAGTCCCAGGTGACGTCCACGCCGATGGCGTGGGCCTTCTCGCGGGCCCTGTACCAGGGGGCCCGGTGGGCGAAGGCCAGCCAGGCCTCCCGGCTCATGGGCGGCGGATCGCCCTCGAGGGCGCGGAAGGCAATGACGTTGCCGACCGCCTCGGCGTAGGTGCAGATGCCGGCCTCTTGCTGCCAGGTGTCCACGAGCCTGTCGAAGACCTGGTCGAAGGCGGCGTCCACGGCGGTGCCGAGGTCGCGCCTGCCCTGGGCCGCGGCCTCCACCGCCGCGGGGAGGCCGTGGTGCGCCAGCCAGGCGTCGGCGGCGGCGTACTCCTCGTCGCAGATGGCGTAGAACTCGTGCCCCGACAGCTCCTCCACGCCGGCGCGCTGGAAGAGCCGCAGGACGGCGAGGAAGGCGGTCTTGAAGCTGGGCAGCCCGGTGTTGACCGCCCCGAGGATGAACGGCTGGTCGCGGTCGTCGCCGCGCCCGTCGAGGAGGGTGGCCGACTCGGCGTCGGTGCGGGCCACGATGATCCCCGGCACGCCCATGATGTCGAGCTGGAAGCGGGCCGCCGAGAGCCGCTTCACCTGCTCGTCCTCGGCGACCAGCACCTTGCCGCCCTGGTGGCCGCACTTCTTGACGCCCGGCTTCTGGTCCTCGATGTGGTACCCGGGCACGCCGACCTCGACGAAGCGCCGGATGAGGTTGCGGACGTGGGCGTCGCCGCCGTGGCCGGTGTCGGCGTCGGCGATGATGAACGGGCGGTAGTCGACCTCGGGAGTGGTCCGGCGCTGCTCCTCCGACATGCGGGCCCGCGCGAAGGCCTGGTTCTTGTCGGCGGTGAGCAGGGCGCGGACGATGGGCGCCGCCTCGTCGGGCACCTGGCTCAAGGGGTAGCTGGCCAGGTCCGGGCCGGGGTCCTCGTGGGCCGAGCCCTTGGCCGAGGTGGCCCAGCCGCCGAGGTAGATGCCCTCGATCCCCATCCGCTTCATGGCCACCGCCTGGCCCGGGGAGTACGGGCCGAAGGTGGTGATCGACTTCCCCTGCTCGAAGAGCTCCCGGAGCCGGGCTTGGAAGGCCTCGGCGGCGCCGCGTGCCACCGCGTAGTCCGGGCGGATGGTGCCGCGCTGCTCCACCACCTCGCGCGCGCTGTGGACCCGCTTGATGCCCTTGAAGCGCTCGGAGGCGAACCACTGTCGAAGCTGCGCGACTTCCTTCTCGAAGTCCATCTGGATGCTCCTGGCTGAAGGTGCGCTGAGGTGACGGGCGGACACCGACGGTCCACGCCCCTCCTTAGATGGCGCCGGATCCCGGCGCGCGCTCGGGGCCCTCTTGGGCCTCGTATCGGCCCTTGCGTCTCGCCTCGAGCGTTCCTAGAGCGCACGATCAGTGCGTGGCACGGCGCCGAGGCCCGCGACCGCCCGCCTCGGGCCGCCTCAGGCCGCCCCGGCCCCGCGGGCTCGCCCCCAGGCGAGCAGCGGCTCGGCCGCCGCGGAGGGCGACTCGGCGTCCGCGCCGG
>JAJYAW010000264.1 GCA_021779335.1 Myxococcales bacterium
GCCGCCGCGCCCGGGCGCTGGCGGGGCCCGGCGCTCCGGCCGGTCGCCCCGGAGACCCAGGCGCCCCCGCCTAGCGGCCCCGCGCCTCGAGCCGCAGCTCGCGCCAGCGCAGCCAGGCGGGCAGCGCGAAGAGCGCCGCCGCCAGGCAGGCCACCTCGCCGAGGTCGGCCAGCAGGCCGAAGCTGATGAGCGCCTGGTTGCGGGCCACCAGCAGCGACGAGTAGCCGATCATCGTGGTCAGCGAGCAGAGGGCCACCGCCCCGCCGGTGGTGCGGACGCAGTCGGCGATGGAGCGGCCCGGGTCGAGGCGCCGCCGCTGGATGACGTTGACCGCGTAGTCGACGCCGATGCCGAAGGTGATGGGCAGCGCGATGAAGTTGAGCATGTTGAGCCGGAGGTGGGCCGCGCCGGCCAGCCCCCCGAACCAGAGCACCCCGACCCCCAGCGACGCCAGCACCCACCCCGCGTCGGCCAGCGAGCGCGGGCGCCGCCGGCCCAGCCCGAAGGCGAGCAGCACCAGCGTGACCACGCCGGCCAGCGAGAGCCAGGTGGCCCTCGGCCCGTCGTGCTGGATGGCGCTGAGCACGTCGGCGAAGACCAGCATCGAGCTGGCCATGGGCACGCCGGGCCGCGGCATGGGGATCGACCGCAGCTCGTCGGCGAAGCGCAGCACGTCGCGGCCGTTCCAGACGTCCATCGAGGCGGCCGGGTAGACCAGCACCGGCGTCCCGACCCGGCCGTCGACCTCGGTGATCTGGCGCCGCAGCTCGACGGGGAGCTGCGCGGCGCCGAAGGGGGCCAGGTCGGCCGGCGGGAGGATGGCCTCGACGGCCATGCGCTGGTCCGGCGGGAGGAAGCGCAGCTCGCCGTCGTCGGCCAGGGCGCGGATCTGCCGGAGGAGCGGCAGCTTGGCCCGCTGCCCCTCGGGCACCATGGCCGCCACCGAGAGCACGGCGCCGAGGGTCGTGCCGGGGGTGGCGCGGCGGTGCGCCTCGAGCCGCCGGGCGATCTCCCGGGCGTCCGCCTCGTCCCGCCCCAGCAGCACGGTGGGCGTGAGGTGCGCCCCGAAGATGGCGTCCACCCGCTCGTCCCACCAGCCCGGCGCCCCCTCCGCCAGCGCCGAGAGGTCGCGGAGCTTGGTGAAGTCGTACTCGAGCGGATCCCGCGCGAAGTGGACGACGAAGCCGACCGCCGCGACGGAGACCACGGCGGAGAGCGCCACGGTGACGCGCGGCGCGCGCTCCACCACCCAGGCGACGAACAGCGTGAAGACGGGGTGGGCCGGGCGCTGCCCCGCCTTCACCAGCGACCCGTGCCGCTCCCACTCCAGCACCAGCGGCGGCGTCAGGGCGTAGGCGAAGAGCCACGCCAGCGCCATGCCGATGCCGCCGATGAGCCCGAACTGGTTGAAGCCCCGGAAGTCGGTGGAGAGGAGCGAGGCGTAGGAGACGCCGGCGGCCAGCGCGGCCGTGAGCGTGGCGAGCCAGGTCTGCCCGACCGCGGTCTCCATGGCCTCCAGCGGGGCCCGCCCGTGGCGCCGCTCCTCCAGGTAGCGGGCGAAGAAGATGAGGCCGACGTTGATGCCGTTGCCGACGACGATGGAGCCGAGGAAGGCGGTGTTGGAGTTGAGGTGGCCCACCAGCAGCCAGGCCAGGCCGAAGGTGACGAAGGTCCCGGCCAGGAGCGGCAGCCCCACGGCGGGCATCGCCTTCCAGGTCCGGTTGTAGACGGCGATGGCGGCGGCCACCGCCAGGATCACCAGCAGCGTGGCCCACACGAGATCCTCGGCCAGCGCGTCGTGCTCCAGGATGTTGGAGGCCACGAAGCCGCCCTGCGCCACCTCCAGCGTGGGCGAGTACTTCTTCGGATCGAGCCCGGCGACCGCCCCCTTGATGAAGCGGTCGAGCGCCTGGACCTGGGCGTAGTCCCCCGGATCCCCGCCGAGCCGGACCAGCATGGCGAGCGCCGTGATCTTCTCGCCGGGCCTCCGCCCCGCCACCTGGCCGAGGTAGTAGCCGTCGGGCCAGCGGCCGAGCAGGTCCTTCCGCTCGCCCGAGAGCCGCGCCACCAGCCCCTCGACGTCCGGCGGCGGCCCCGCCGGACGGCGGGCCGGGCTGGCCGCCTCCCAGGCCACGCGCGCCGCCAGGGCGTCGCGCAGCTCCCGCAGCTCCGCCTCCGAGAGGAAGAGGAGGACCCGCCGGCGGTAGAAGTCCGTGGCGGCGTCGGCCCGGTACTCGACCCACCTCACCAGCCCCCGCGGCGCCTTCTCCAGCCGCTCGGCCAGGTCGTCGGCGAAGAGCTCCAGCGTGCCGGCGTCGGCGCCGTAGAGGATGACCGAGGCCTCGGCGTAGCCGCCCACCCGGCGCGTCACCGTGGCGAGATCGAGGGCGCTGCGGCTCCGCGCCGGCAGGAGCTCCGACAGGTCCGGCCGCAGGTCCCCGTAGAGCCGCACCGTGCCCACCAGCCCGAGCGCCGCCAGCGCCGCGCCGAGCACCAGGAGGGCCCGGCGGCGGCGGTCGGCGAAGCGGACCCAGCGGGTGGCGAGGGGCATGCCCGTCCGTTCTAACCCATCGCCACCCGGCGGCGCGGGGAGTCTCCGGCCGCTCAAGGGGCCGCGGGCGCCGCCGGCCCGCCCTCCAGCTCCGCCAGCGTCAGCGCCCCCAGCCGAGCCCCGTCCGGGCCGAGCTCCAGGTACTCGAGCCGCTCGCCGAGCGCGCCGGCGTTGGCGTACCGGTCGCCAGGCTGGAGGTGCCGCCGGTGGACGTGACCGAAGACGCCCAGCGCGAACCCCTCCCGCTCCACCGCGGCCAGGCACCGCGCGCGGAAGATGCGCGCCATGGCGCGGCCGGCCAGGGCGCGCGCCGCGGCCTCCGCCAGCCAGGCCGCCCCGCGGACCAGGGCCAGCCGGCCGAAGCGCCGGGAGATGCCGTCGCCGAGGCGGCCGATGGGCGAGGCGCTGATGGGATCGACGAGGTGGCCGTGGGCCACCAGGACGCGCCCCAGGCCCGGCACCACCAGCTCGACGCGGGCCAGCGGCACGTCCGGATCGTGGTTCCCGGCGGTCCGGCGCAGCCGGCCCTGGCTCGCCAGCGCGGCCATCGCCTCGACCACCGCCGGGCAGGCCCGCGCCGCCGCCTCGCCGGCGAAGAGGTCGTCGAGGATGTCGCCGTTGAGGATCACGTCCACGCCGTCGGCCCGGGCCCGGGCCAGGAAGGCGAGCGCCAGGCGCAGGTGGTCCGGCGGGCTGTGGGGCCCGAGGTGCCAGTCGGAGGCGATGCGGACCGGGGTCACGCGCCGCTCCGGCGCCGGGCCACGGTCCGGTCCAGGAGCGCCTGGGCCTCGCTCCAGGCCCGCCGCTGGATGGGTCGGACGTGCTCCGCGACGCGCGCCAGGTGGGGCGCCTTCTCCACCAGGATGGGCTGGCCCACCGCGACGGCGATCCGGGCGGGCAGCGGCAGCGGCGACCAGAAGCTCAGCCTGCCGAGGCGGAAGCCCGGGAAGGCCTCGGCGCCGCCGGCGACCATCACCGGGATGATGGGCACGCCGGCGCGGACGGCGAGCCGCGTGAAGCCCAGCCGGTCCTCCCAGCGCAGCCGGTAGAAGTCCCGGCTCGGCTGGCACTCGCGGTGGCCGCCCGGGGTGAGGAAGAGCTGGTGCCCGGCCTCGAGCGCGGCCACGCAGGCCTCCTCGGCCGGGTCGATGAGGCCGCAGATCTCCTTGATGCGCTGGGCCCCCGGGATGAGCCGCTCCACCTTGCTCCGCGTGGCCACGATGCGGAGCGGCCGGTGCGGCTCGCCGCGCTCCCACCAGCCCTGCCAGCCGACCGCGTAGGCCCCCAGCGCGAGGTCCATGGAGTAGTAGCCCGCGCCGTGCAGCGCCACGTAGACGCAGGGCCCGTCGTACGGTCGGCCCTCCAGGCGCACCCGGTGGTACCGGTAGAGCAGCGCCGTCGCCCGCATGGCGAGCCGCAGGTACCAGTGGTCCAGGTCGAGCTCGGGGATGAGGTCGCTCACGCGGGGCTCCCGGGCTGGCGCCGCGCCGCCAGGCCGCGGTCGAGCAGGGCCTGCGTCTCGGCGGCGACGCGGTCGCCGAAGGCCGCCAGCGCCGCCGCGTCGCCGTGGGGCGGCGGCGGCATGGGCGCGCCGAACCAGAAGTCGAGCCGCACCGGCAGCGGGAACGGCGGCAGCCAGACGCTGCGGCGCCGGCCGATGGAGAGGCGCCAGGGGTGCTGCTGGTCCGCCCCGACGATGGCCACCGGCACCACCGGGAAGCCGGCGCGCGCGGCCAGCCTGGCGAAGCCGCGCCGGCCGCCCCAGTCGAGCCGGTCGGGGGCGCCGTAGAGCTCCCGGGGGCCCCCCGGGTAGAGGAGCAGCGACTCGCCCCCGGCGGCGGCCCGCAGCGCCTCCTCCTCGGTGGCCTCGATGGTGCCGACGTGGCGCCGGATCCAGCCGATGAGCGGGAAGCGGTGCAGCGTCGTGCCGCGCTGCTCCATGGGCCGGAAGGGCGGGCGGCCGGAGTCCCAGAAGGTGAGGAGCCCGAGCAGCATCGTCTCGAAGTAGAGGAAGGTGCGCGGGTGCTTGGCGACGTAGAGCACCGGGCTGTCGGCGGGCACCTGCTCCAGCCCGTGGACGCGCGGCCGGAACCAGAGCTGGAGCAGCCGCGCCAGCGGGATGAGGAAGAGCTTCTGGCGCCAGCTGCGCGGGAAGCGGGCCTCCGAGGCGTGGCTCACTGGCGGGCCTCCGGGCCGGCCGCCGCGCGGCGCAGCGCGCCGGCGTAGACCTGCAGGACGCTGGCGGCGACGCGGGGCCAGCCGAGCGCGGCGGCCCGGGCCAGCCCCAGCG
>JAJYAW010000265.1 GCA_021779335.1 Myxococcales bacterium
TCCTGCGGCGGCTCGACCGCCGCGGCCGGATCCGGTTCACCGACATCGCGGCCGCGGGCTTCGACGCCGCGGCCGCGGGGCTCGGCTGGGAGGAGCTCATGGAGCGGATCCACGCCCGGCTCGCCGACGGCACCGTGGTGGCGGGGGTGGAGGTCTTCCGCCGGCTCTACGCGGCGGTGGGCTGGGGCTGGCTCGTCGCCCCGACGCGCCTCCCCGGGGTGGCGCCGCTCCTCGACCTCGCCTACCGGGTCTTCGCGCGCAACCGGCTCCGCCTGACGGGGCGGTGCGCCGCCGGCGGCTGCGGGCCGCGGCCCCGGCCGCGCTAGCCGAGCCGGTCGGCCAGGTTGCTGGTGGTCTGGCGCAGCCGCTGCGACAGGAGCCTGGCCACCTTGAGGACCAGCTTCACCGCCAGCTTGGGGTGCTCCACGGTGAGCCGGTCCAGATCGGCCCTGGTGATGGCCAGCAGGGTCAGGTCCTCCACCGCCACGGCGCCGGCCGAGCGGGCCTGGCCGTCGACGAGGGCCATCTCGCCGAGCGTGTGGCCCACCCCGATGGTGGCGATGGGCAGGTCCTGGCGCCTGGCCCCGGCCTTGACGATGCCCACCTTCCCCTCGGCGACGACGAAGAGGGTGGCGTCCTTGTCTCCCTCGCGGAAGACCACCATCCCCTGCTTCACGTGGCGCGACTGGAGGTACTCGGCGAGCTTCTCGATCTCCAGGAAGGAGAACTCGTTGGCCCACTGGGTCCGCTCGAGCAGCTCGGCGCGGAGGGCGACGTCGGGTGCGGGCATGGGCTCTTCGTCGGCGGACGGGGGGGTGGGCGGCGGCGCCGGGCGGGTGGCGCGCCGCGACCGCTAGCGGTCCCCGCCGCCGCGCCGGTCGTGGTCCCGGTCGTGCTCGCGGTGCTCCCGCTCCCGGCGCTCCCGCTCCTCCTCCTTGCGGTGCCGCTTCTCCTCCTTCTTGTCCTCGTGGCGCTCCTCGATGAAGCGGGCGCGCTGCGGCGGCGGCGGGCGGTAGCGGCGGTAGTGGCCGGGCGGCAGGCGGCGCAGCGGCTCGGGCACCAGCCGCGTCTCCACCAGGACGAAGCGGGACTGCGGGCCGCGGCCCCGGTACCAGTGGTCGCCGCGGCGAGCCCAGTACCAGCCGCCCTGGACGAACACCTCGTCGTCGTAGTCCTGCACCACCTGGATGCCGGGCTGGACGACCACCAGGGAGGGGAGGGCGGGCAGCCCGAAGCGGATCTCCACCTGGGCGGCGGCGGGCGCGGGGACCGTGGCGAGCGCCGCCAGGGCGGCCAGGGCGAGGAGCGTGGTCTTCATGGCGCGCATGATACCTCGCGGCGGCGCGGGGTGGCCGCCTACATGCCCCCTCCGGCGCCTACCCGCATGGCCGTGCGACGGCCCGGGCCCCGCGCTAGGCTCGGGGGCGCCATGTCCGATCGCCTCTTCGCCGTGGGCGCCGTCTCGGCGGCCCTGGCCGTGCTCCTCGGCGCCTTCGGCGCCCACGCCCTCAAGGTCCGGCTCGCGCCGGAGCAGCTGGCCACCTTCGAGACCGGCGTGCGCTACCAGCTGTTCCACGCGCTGGGGCTCCTGGCCGCCGCCTGGGCCGTCGGCCGCTACGGCCCCGGCCCCGCCGTCTGGGGGGGCTGGCTGCTCCTCCTCGGCACCGTGCTGTTCAGCGGCAGCCTCTACCTGCTCTCGCTGACCGGCGTGCGCGGGCTCGGCCTCGTCACGCCCTTCGGCGGGGTGGCCTTCATCGTCGGCTGGGCCCTGCTCGCCCTGGCGGCGCTGCGGGGGCCGCTCACCTGAACTTGGCGCCACCGGGGCCGCCGTCCCATGGCACAGTCCGGCGCCATGGCAGAGCCCGCCCCGCCCGCCGCCCTGCGCTATCCACCGCAGGTCAAGTACATCGTCGGCAACGAGGCGTGCGAGCGGTTCTCCTTCTACGGGATGCGCTCCATCCTGGTCGTCTACATGACCGGGTACCTGCTCTACCCGGACACCGAGGCCAAGGCCTGGTACCACGCCTTCATGATGGTCACCTACCTCACGCCGCTGGTGGGCGGGTGGCTGGCGGACCGATTCTTCGGGCGCTACCCGGTCATCCTCTGGGTCTCGCTCTTCTACGTGGCGGGCCACGCCACGCTGGCGCTCTGGGACGGGCGCACCGGCTTCCTGGTGGGCCTGGGGCTCATCGCCTGCGGCTCGGGCGGCATCAAGCCGTGCGTCTCGGCCTTCGTGGGGGACCAGTTCCGGCCGGCGCAGAAGCTGCTGCTGGAGCGGGTCTACGGCTGGTTCTACTGGGTCATCAACCTGGGCTCCTTCTCGGCCAAGCTGCTCATCCCGTGGCTGCTGCGCACCCGGGGGCCGCGGGTGGCCTTCGCCGTCCCGGGCGTGCTCATGGCGCTGGCGGCGCTGGTCTTCTGGGCCGGGACGCGCCACTACGTCCGCGCGCCGCCCTCCGGCCCCAAGCCCCACGGCTTCCTGCGGGTGGTCGGCGCGGCGCTGCGCCGGGCCGGCACCCACCGGGCCGGCGAGCACTGGCTGGATGCGGCGCGGGCGCACCACCCGGCCGAGGCGGTGGAGGGGGCCAAGGCGGTCCTCCGCGTGGTGGGCGTCTTCGCCGCCGTGACCGTCTTCTGGGCCCTCTTCGACCAGACCGGCTCCTCCTGGGTGCTGCAGGGCCGGCGGCTGGCGGCCCTCCCGGCCCTGGACCTCTCCGGGCTCGGGCTGGGGTCCCTCTCCGTCGACGCGGCGCAGCTCCAGGCGCTCAACCCGGTGCTGGTGATGGCCCTCATCCCGCTCTTCAGCTGGGGGGTCTTCCCGGCGCTGGAGCGGCGCGGCCTGGACCTCTCCCCGCTCCGGAAGATGACGGCCGGCATGTTCCTGGCGGTCTCCTCCTTCGTGGCCGCCGGCGTGGTGCAGTACCTCGTCGACGCCGGGCGCGCCCCCTCGCTGGCCTGGCAGGCCCCGCAGTACCTGCTCCTCACCACGGCCGAGGTGCTGGTCTCGGTGACCGGCCTGGAGTTCAGCTACACGCAGGCGCCGCGCTCCATGCGCTCCACCATCATGTCCATCTGGTTCCTGACCGTCTTCCTGGGCAACCTGCTCACCTTCCTGGTCCAGTTCGTCAAGCTCTCCGGGGCCGCCTACTTCGCCTTCTTCGCGGCGCTCATGCTGGCGGCCGCCCTCGCCTTCCGGCAGGTGGCGCGCCGCTACCGCCCGGCGCCCCCCGGGGCGGCCGGCTAGAACCTCCCCCGGCGCCGGGCCAGCGGCGCCACGAGATGCCCATGCTTCTCAAGGAAACCGCCGCCGTCCGCCTGCTGGGGCTCAAGATCCCGGTGCTCCTCTTCCTCGGGCCGCGCGTCATGCGGCTCGACGAGCGAGGGTGCGCCGTGAAGATCCCCCTCGGCTGGCGCTCCAGGAACCACCTCGGCTCGATGTACTTCGGGGCGCTCTGCGCCGGCGCCGACCTGGCCGGCGGGCTGCCGGCGGCGCGGCTCATCTGGGAGCGGCACCGCAAGGTCGCCCTGGTCTTCGCGGACCTGCAGGCCGAGTTCCTCAAGCGGGCCGACGGCGACACCCTCTTCACCTGCGACGACGGCCTGGCCGTCGCCGCGGCGGTGCGCCAGGCCGACGCCTCCGGCGAGCGGGTCACGCTGCCGGTGAAGGTGGTGGCCACCGTGCCCGCCAGGTACGGCGACGAGCCGGTGGCCCGCTTCACCATGGGGCTGTCGCTCAAGAGGCGCGGCTGAGCCGCGGGGAGGGAACGCCCGCCATGTCCCGAGAGCCCGTCGCCACGCCGGAGCCGGCCGCCCTCGGCCTGGTGCTGGCCCTGCTGGTCACCGCCGAGGGGCGGGTGGTGGACCGGAGCGCCGTCAAGGGGCAGCTCTACGTCTCGCCCGCCGAGGTGGTGGTGCTCCGCCCCTCGCGGCGCGAGGCGCTGCTGGACCGGACGGCCCTGGCGGCCCTGCTGGTCTCGCTCCTGCTGGTGGCGGTGAACCTGGTGCAGCTCCGCAGCCCGCTCGTGCTGACCGCGGCCGCCGCGCTGCAGGCCGTCTACTGGCTGACCCGGCCGGTGCGGCTGCGCCACCAGGTGGCCCAGCCGCTCGACGCGGCGGGGCTGGCGGCGGCCCGGCGGGACGGGCGCGCCGCCATCACGGTGCCGGCCTCGGCCATCCAGGAGCTCCGGCCGCCGGCGCCGCGCGGGAAGCTGGCGCGCCAGCCGGCCCGGCTGGTCCTGCCCGACGGCGCGGTGGAGCTCTGGCTCACCGAGGCGGCCTTCGCCGAGGTGCGCCGCGCCCTGGGACGTGGTTAAAGGAGGCACATGCGCCCGCTCCTCGCCGCCCTCGCGCTCGCCCTGGCCGTGCCGGCCGCGGCCGCCGCGCCCGGGCTCCCCTTCGTGGTCGACGACGCCGCCCGGGCCCTGGCCGACGCCCGCGCCCGCAACGTGCCGCTCGTGGTGGACGTCTGGGCCCCCTGGTGACCCAGCTGCCGCTTCATGCGGGCGAACGTCCTCACCGACGCGCGCCTCGTGAAGCTCGCCGGGCGGTTCGCCTGGCTCGACCTCGACACCGAGAAGCCGGCCAACTTCGCCTTCGTCGAGAAGTACCCCATCGACGCCTGGCCGACCGTCTACGTCATCGACCCCGCCTCGCAGAAGGTGCTGCTGCGCTGGATGGGGGCCGCCACGGCGCCGGAGCTGGAGCGGCTCCTCCTCGACGCCGAGCGGACCTGGAGGAAGGAGCGGACCGACGCCACCGGCGAGGCCATGGCGCGCGGCGCCGCCCTGGCGGCCGAGCGGCGCCACGCCGACGCGGCGCGGGCCTTCTCCGACGCGC
>JAJYAW010000266.1 GCA_021779335.1 Myxococcales bacterium
ATGGACGCTCGCGATCTCGAGCCTGCTGGTGACCGCCTGCGCACACCAGGCTGGCCCGGCTGGCGGCGCGGGGCCGACGCTGGGCCCCAAGGCCCCGGCCACGGTGGCCGCCACGCCGCCGCCGCCGCCGCCGCCTCCGGCCGCGGCCGCGAACCCCTTCTTCACGCCGAGCACGCTCCCCTGGCACCTTCCCCCCTTCGACCGGATCAAGGACGCCGACTACCGCCCGGCCTTCGACCGGGGCATGGCGGACCAGCTCCGCGAGGTCGACGCCATCGCCCATGACGCCGCGGCCCCGACCTTCGACAACACGGTCGTCGCCCTGGAGCGCTCCGGCCGCCTCCTCACCCGCGTCTCGAAGGTCTTCTTCAACCTCAACGCCTCCAACACCGACGACGAGATGGAGAAGATCGAGGCGGAGATGGCGCCGCGGCTCGCGGCGCACCAGGACGCGATCCTGATGAACCCGGCCCTCTTCGCCCGCGTCGACGCCGTCTACCAGCGGCGCGCCGGCCTCGGCCTCGACCCGGAGTCGCTGCAGCTCCTCGAGCGCTACGAGAAGATGTTCGTCCGGGCGGGGGCGCGCCTCTCCGACGCGGACAAGGCGAAGCTCAAGCAGATCAACGAGCAGCTCTCCACGCTCACCACCCGGTTCCGCCAGGACGTGCTGAAGGCGACCAGGGAGGGCGCCGTGGTCGTCGACGACGCGGCGCGGCTCGACGGGCTCTCGCCGGAGCAGGTCGGCGCCGCCGCCGAGGCGGCCAAGGCGCGCGGCCTGGCCGGGAAGTGGGTCATCACCCTCCAGAACACCACCACCCAGCCGTCGCTGGAGCAGCTCAAGGACCGCGCGCTCCGCGAGCGCATCTTCCGCGCCTCGGTCGGGCGCGCCGACGGCGGGGACGCGGACAACACCGCGGTCATCACGCAGATCCTGGCCCTGCGGGCGGCGCAGGCGCAGCTGCTCGGCTACCCGGACTACGCCTCCTATGCCCTCGCCGAGGAGACGGCCGGGACGCCGGCGGCGGTGGACGGAATCCTCGGGCAGCTCGCCCCGGCGGCGCTGGCCAAGGCGAAGGCCGAGGCCGGGGACATCCAGCGGCTCATCGACGCGCAGGCCCGGGCGGCGCACGCCAAGCCCTTCCGGCTCGAGCCGTGGGACTGGGCCTTCTACGCGCAGCAGGTCCGCCAGGCGCGCTACGACTTCGACGACGCCCAGGTGCGGCCCTACTTCGAGCTGGACCACGTGCTGCGGGACGGCGTCTTCTTCGCGGCCACCAAGCTGTACGGCATCACCTTCCGGGAGCGCAAGGACCTCCCGGTCTACCAGCCGGACGTGCGCGTCTTCGACGTCACCGACGCGGACGGGAAGCCCCTCGCGCTGCTCCTGCTCGACTACTACAAGCGCGACAACAAGCAGGGCGGCGCCTGGATGGACACCTTCGTCGACCAGTCGACGCTGCTCGATCGGCGCCCGGTGGTGGTGAACAACCTCAACGTCCCCAAGCCCGCCCCGGGCGCGCCGGCGCTGCTGACGTTCGACGAGGTGACGACGATGTTCCACGAGTTCGGGCACGCGCTCCACGGCATGCTGGCCGACACGCGCTACCCGATGCTCTCCGGCACGGCCGTGCCGCCGGACTTCGGCGAGTTCCCCTCGCAGTTCAACGAGATGTGGGCGCGCGATCCCGCCGTCCTCGCCAACATGGCGCGGCACTGGCAGACGGGCGCCCCCATGCCGAAGGCCCTGCTCGACAAGGTGCTCGAGGCGCAGACCTTCGGCCAGGGCTACGCCACCCTGGAGTACCTGGAGGCCGCGCTGCTCGACCTCTCCTGGCACGAGACCACCGCGGCGACCGTGCCGGCCGCGGCCAAGGTGATGGCCTTCGAGGCGGCAGCGCTCGCCAAGGACGGCGTCGCCTACCCGCCGGTGCCGCCCCGCTATCACTCGCCGTACTTCTCGCACATCTTCGCCAGCAGCGGGTACGCCGCCGGCTACTACGCCTACATCTGGAGCGAGATCCTGGCGCGCGACGCCGGCGCCTGGTTCCAGCGGCACGGCGGCCTCAGCCGGGCCAGCGGCGAGATCTTCCGCCGGAAGATCCTGTCCCGCGGCCGCACCGAGGAGCCCGCCGCGCTCTTCCAGGACTTCTACGGGCGCGCGCCGGAGATCGGACCGCTGCTCGAGTACCGCGGCCTGAAGCTGCCTGGAAAGGCCGGCGCCGCGCCGAAGCGCTGACGGGGCGCCGGGTCCGGACGCCGCGACCGGGGGGGCGTGCCCTCCTCCCCGGCCCGCGGCGGCGTGGCGCCCGGCCCCGCTCAGCCGGAGGCGGGCGAGCGGACGGTGAGCACCGGCACCGGCGCGAACTGGACCACCCGCTCGGCCACGCTCCCCAGGACGGCGTGCGCCACGCCGCGCCGGCCGTGCGTGCCGAGCACGATCAGGTCGGCGCCCGTCTCGGCGGCGCAGGCCAGGAGCTGCTCCCAGGGCGCGCCCAGCCGGATCACGGTGGTCGCGTCGGGGCAGCGGTCCGCCAGCGTCCCGGCCAGGGCGGCCAGCCGCCCCTCGGCCACGGCGACGGCCGGCGTCACCATGTCGACCGGCGGCACCACCTCCATGTGGAGCGGCACCTCGCAGACGTGGAGCAGCGTGAGCGCTGCGCCCGAGTCCCGGGCGACCGAGGCGGCCAGCTCGACGGCGCCCGCCGAGGCCTCGCTGAAGTCGGTGGCGGCCAGCACGTGCTTGAAGATCCTCATGGAGGGCTCCGGGGAAGGCACGCCCCGATCTTGCGCCAGCCGGCGAGCGGCGGGAAGGAGGACCCGGCGAAAGTCGGGTGCGGCGGACCGCGCCGGGGATCAGGTCAGCGTGACCCGGAAGAGCGTCCGCTCCACCAGCGCGAGGGCGCCCGCCAGGTCGTCGCGGGTGAGCCGCGCCCCCTCGGCGTACTCCTTGAGCGAGAGGCAGCGCTCGGTGAGGAGCCGCACCAGCAGGTGGACCGCCGCCCGCTCGGCGTCGGACTGGAGCACGCCGCCGCCGTCGTCGGCCAGGCTCCGCTCGACGGCCTCGAACTCGCGCCGCAGGTCGAGCCGCGCCAGCTCCAGCGCGTAGCGGACCACCGCCTCGCGCGGCGGCGCGGCCGCCCCCTCCTGCCAGCGCAGCCGGAGCGCCGCGCTCTCCCACTCCAGGTCCGGCGGCGGCCAGGCGCGCAGCTCGCCGGCCAGCTCCACCGCGAACCGCTCCAGGATGTACTGCTTGACCGGCTGCTTCTGCCGCTCGTAGAGCCAGTCGTAGCGGCGGTCGCGCACGGGAGGAGTCGAGCCGGTCAGCGGCGGGTGCAGGCGGCGGCGATCTGGGGGCGGCGGGTCTCCACGGCGGCGCCAGTATAGGCCGCCGCGCGGCTTGTGGGCGGCTGGCCCGTGGGCTAAGGAACCCCACGCCCGCGCCGAGGACGGCCGCGGCGCCACGAAGGGAGCCGGATGCTGATCGTGATGCGGCAGGACGCGTCGGCGGGCGACGTCGAGGCGGTGGTGGAGAAGGTCCGGGGCCTCGGGCTCGCCCCGCACGCCATCCCCGGCGCCCAGCGGACCGCCATCGGCATCACCGGCAACAAGGGCGGCCTCGACGCCGGCCTCTTCGAGGGGATGGCGGGGGTGCGGGAGGTGATCCGCGTCTCGCAGCCCTTCAAGCTGGTGAGCCGCGAGGTGAAGCCGGAGGACACGGTCATCGACGTGGGCGGCGCCCTGCTGGGCGGCCGGGCCATCGCGGTGATGGCCGGCCCCTGCTCGGTGGAGTCGCGCGAGCAGCTCCTCGAGGCGGCCCACGCCGTCAAGGCGGCCGGGGCCCGCTTCCTGCGCGGCGGCGCGTTCAAGCCGCGCACCAGCCCCTACGAGTTCCAGGGGCTGGGCGAGGCGGGGCTGAGGCTGCTGGCCGAGGCGCGCGAGCAGACCGGCCTCAAGGTGGTCACCGAGGTGATGGACCCGGACGACCTGCCCATGTGCGTGGAGTACGCCGACGTCGTGCAGCTCGGCGCGCGCAACATGCAGAACTACTCCCTCCTCAAGCGGCTCGGCACCATCGGCAAGCCCGTGCTCCTCAAGCGCGGCCCCTCCGCCACCATCCGGGAGTGGCTCATGGCGGCCGAGTACGTGCTGGCTCACGGCAACTACCAGGTGGCGCTCTGCGAGCGGGGTATCCGCACCTTCGAGACCGCCACCCGCAACACGCTCGACCTGAACGCCGTGCCGGTGCTGAAGGCGCTCACCCACCTGCCGGTGGTGGTGGATCCGTCGCACGGCATCGGCCTGCGGGCCCACGTGCCGGCCATGGCGCGCGCCGGGATCGCCGCCGGCGCCGACGCCATCATCGTGGAGGTCCACCCGCGCCCCGAGAAGGCGCTCAGCGACGGCCACCAGTCGCTCACGCCGGCCGAGTTCGCCGAGCTCATGCGGCAGGTGCGCGTCATCGCGGGGGCCATCGGGCGCTCCATCGCGTAGCGCGGCGCGCCGCCGACCCGCCGGGAAGCGTCGCCGGCGGCGCCCGGGTCCCGGACGGGACGGTGGCCCCGCCAGGACACGTGGCAGGCCGGGCGCGCCCGGGCATAGAGAGGGAGAGGGCCCGCGGCGCGGCTGCCCTCGAGGAGGCGTCGATGATCGATCCCAGCCAGGAGCGCCCCCCCGGCGTCGAGCCCACGAGCCCGCGGGGAGGGCTGAACCGCACGGAGTGGCTGCTGGTGGCCGTCGCCGTCGCCGTCGCGGCCGGGGGCGTGGCCTACTGGTACCTGCGCCCCGGACCGCCCCCGCCTCCGCCGTCGCTGGCCACCGCGCCCGAGGCCCCGGCCCAG
>JAJYAW010000267.1 GCA_021779335.1 Myxococcales bacterium
GCGAGAAGGAACGCATCCGTGCTGCCCGCGTCAGGGCAGGCACTCCTGACGCCGAGGCCCGTCCCACTACGCCCAACCGGACATCTCTACTTGGGCGGAAGCCGGACATCTCTACTTGGGTTTGACAGAGGTGGGGTTGGAAGGCTTACCCCCCGCCCTTCAACCCCGCCCCGGATGCAGGTCCCTTACCGCTTCAGGGCGATGAGCTCGGAGAGCAGCTGGTCGGCCGTGGTGATGGTCTTGCAGTCGGCCTGGAAGGCCCGCTGCGCCGCGATGAGCCGCACGAACTGCTCGGCGAGGTCCACGTTGGACTGCTCCAGGGAGCCCGAGATGATCGAGCCGCGTCCGCCCGCACCCGGGGCGCCGATGACCGGCTGACCGGAGTGGAGACGAGCTCGAGCATGCGCCGGAGATCAGCCGCGCGGACCGCGATCGCCTGGAAGGCTCCCGGCGCCTGGCGCGCGGGCCGCTACTTCGCCGGCGCCCGCTTGAACCCGGCCACCGAGGCGAGCTGTTCGGCCTTGTCGACCTGCTCCCAGGTGAAGCTCTTCTCCTTGCGGCCGAAGTGGCCGTAGGCGGCGGTCTTCTCGTAGATGGGCCGGCGCAGGTCGAGCTTCTCCATGATGTCGCGCGGCTTGAGGCCGAAGACGGCGCGGACGGCCTTGGCGATCCGCTCCTCCGGCACCACGGCGGTGCCGAAGGTCTCCACCAGCACCGAGACCGGGTCGGCCACGCCGATGGCGTAGGCCACCTGCACCTCGCAGCGCGTCGCCAGGCCGGCCGCCACCACGTTCTTGGCGATGTAGCGCCCCATGTAGGCGGCCGAGCGGTCCACCTTGGACGGGTCCTTGCCGGAGAACGCACCGCCGCCGTGGCGGCCCATGCCGCCGTAGGTGTCGACGATGATCTTGCGGCCGGTCAGGCCGGTGTCGCCCATGGGCCCGCCCACCACGAAGCGGCCGGTCGGGTTGATGTGGAACTTGGTCTTCTTGTCGAGGAGCCGCTTGGGCAGCGCCTTCATGATGACGAGCTCGCGCACCGCCTCGTGGATCTGCTTGTTGGAGGCCTCCTCGGCGTGCTGCGTGGAGATCACCACGGTGTCGATGCGCGCCGGCCGGCCGTCGCGGTACTCCACCGAGACCTGGCTCTTGCCGTCGGGGCGCAGCCAGGCCTCGCCGCCCTTGCGCACCTTGGCGAGCTGCCGGGTCAGCGCGTGGGCGTACTGGATGGGCGCCGGCATGAGCTCCGGGGTCTCGTCGCAGGCGTAGCCGAACATCATCCCCTGGTCGCCGGCGCCGCCGGTGTCGACGCCCTGGGCGATGTCGGGGGACTGCTGGTCGACCGCCACCAGCACCGCGCAGGTGTCGGCGTCGAAGCCCATGGCCGAGTCGGTGTAGCCGATCTTGCGGACCATCTCGCGCGCCAGCCGCGGGTAGTCGAGCCTGGCGGTGGTGGTGATCTCGCCGGCGATCATGACGTAGCCGGTCTTGAGGAGCGTCTCGCAGGCCACCCGGCCGCGCGGGTCCTGCTTGAGGACCGCGTCGAGGACGGCGTCGGAGATCTGATCCGCCATCTTGTCGGGATGGCCCTCCGTGACGGACTCCGAGGTGAAGAGGTAGTCGGTGGCGCTCATGCGTGGCTCCGGGTGGGGCAGGAAAGGGGTGCACCGTATGCGGCCCCATCAGGGCGTGTCAACATGACGGATGTCACGGACACTCATCCGCCATGACGGACGCGGCCGGGCGCCCTCACCCCGAGACCGGCCCCACCTGGGCGTCGTGCTCCAGCAGCCCGCCGAAGCGCCGGCTCATCTCGTGCTTCACCTCGCGCTCGATGTCGTCGCCGGCGGTGAGCGCCAGGAGCCGCTCCAGCAGGAGGCGGCCGTCGTCGGCCCGGGCGGCGCGGATGATCCGCTTCACCAGCGGGATGGAGGGGCCGTTCATGGAGAGCTCGGTGAGCCCGAGCCCGAGCAGCACCAGCGCGTACAGCGGCTCGCCGGCCATCTCGCCGCACATCGAGACCGGGATGCCGGCGGCCCGCCCGGCGTCGCAGACGTTCTTGAGCATGCGCAGCACGGCGAGGTGGAGCGGCTTGTACAGGTAGGCCACCTCCTTGTTCTGCCGGTCGATGCCGATGGTGTACTGGATGAGGTCGTTGGTGCCGATGGAGAAGAAGTCGGCCTCCAGCGCCAGCCGGTCGGCGATGACGGCCGCGCTGGGCAGCTCGATCATGATCCCCACCGGCGGCAGCGGCAGGTCCTGCCCCTCGCGCTTGAGCTCCTCGCGCACCTCCAGCAGCACCCGCCTGGCCGCCCGCAGCTCGGCCACGCCGGAGATCATGGGGAACATGATGCGGAGGTTGCCGTGGACGGAGGCGCGCAGCAGGCCGCGCAGCTGGGCGCGGAACATCTCCGGCTGGCGCAGGCAGTAGCGGATGGCGCGCAGCCCCAGGGCCGGGTTCTCGGCGTGGGCCCTGAGGCCGGCCGGCAGCTTGTCGCCGCCCAGGTCGAAGGTGCGGATGGTGACCGGCCGCGGCGCCAGCGCCTCCAGGATGCGGCGCGCGTCCTGGTAGTGCTCCTCCTCGGTGGGGAGCTGCTCGCGCTGCAGGTAGAGGAACTCGGTCCGGTAGAGCCCGACCGCCTCGCCGCCGTGGTTGAGCAGGCTGGGCACCTCCTCGGCGAACTCGATGTTGCCGGCCATGCGGAGCGTCACCCCGTCCTCGGTGGCGGCCGGCAGGTCGCGGGTGCGCAGCAGCTCCCGCTCGTGCTCCAGGAAGCGCTCGCGCGCCACCTCGTAGTCGGCCCGCTCGCCGGCCGTGGGGTTGATGATGACGACGCCGCGGGCCCCGTCGACGATGATCCAGTCGCCCTTGTCGGCCAGGGTGGTGATGCGCCCCACCGCCACCACGGCCGGCACCTCCAGGGCCCGGGCCACGATGGCGGTGTGGCTGGTCTGGGCGCCGGCGTCGGTGACGAGGGCGCCCACCTTGCGCTCGTGGAGCAGCAGCGCGGTGTCGGCGGGGGCCAGGTCGTGGGCCACCACGATGGCCCCCTCCGGCGGCGGCTCCTCCACGTCCACCTGCTGCCCCAGCAGGTTCTTGATGATGCGCTCGCCGACGAAGTCCACGTCGGCGCGCCGCTCCTTGAAGTACTCGTCGGCGGCGTCGGAGAAGGCCCCCTTGATCTTGCGGACCACCCGCTTGACGGCCCACTCGGCGTTGATGCGCTCCTCCCGGACGAGCTTCTGCACCTCCAGGACGAGCATCTCGTCCTTCAGCATCATCCGGTGCATGTCGATGATGGCGGTGTGGTCCCCGGCGCTGCCGCCCTCGGCCTCGGCCACCTTGTGGCGCACCTCGGCGAGCTGCGCCTCGGAGAGCTCCAGGGCCGTGCGGAAGCGGCCCAGCTCCGGCTCCACCTCGTCGGGGCCGAGGCGGCGCTTGGGGGTGCGCACCTTGCGCCGGTCCACCGGCCAGCAGCGCCCGATGGCGATGCCGGGCGAGGCGCCGATGCCGACCAGGATGGTGGTGCCGCCGGCCATCTATTTCTCCCCGAAGCCGCTCTCGAACAGCTTGCCCACCACCGCCAGCGCCGCCTCGGCGTCCTCGCCCTCGCAGGTGACCGTGATCTGGCTCCCGCGCGAGGCCGCCAGCGTCAGCACGCCCATGATCGACTTGGCGTTCACGGTGGTGCCGTCCTTCTGGAAGACGACCTCGGCGCGGTGGCGGTTGGCCGCCTGGACGAGCGCCGCCGCCGGCCGGGCGTGGAGCCCCAGGCTGTTCACGATGGTGAAGGTCTTCTCCAGCCGCGCCATCGTCATGAGCCCCCGTTCCAGCGGCCGCCCAGGACCGCCGCCGCCACCGCCGCCGCCGCCGTCAGGATCGCCCCGAGGTAGGCGAGCGGGAGGAGCGGCACCCCGCGCGCCAGGGCCAGGTACCCCAGCCCCGCCCCCAGCACCACCGCCGCCGCCCCGACGTGCGGGCCCGCCCCGCCGCCCGGCCCGCCGGCCGAGAGCGCCAGCAGCCCGGCCGCCGCGCCGCACAGCAGCGCCCCGAGCAGCCGCAGCCGGTCCGCCAGGCGCGGCAGCGAGAGGCGGGCGATGTCGGCCACCACGCCGTCGCCCTTCTCGTAGCCGGCGTGGAAGAGCCACCAGCGCAGCGCCACGTGGATCAGGTTGTAGACGACCAGCGCCACCACCAGGGCCGGCCAGCCGACGGCCAGGGTCCCCACCACGGCCACCACGCCGAAGAGGGGGCGCAGCGCCGTCCAGAAGAAGCCGTCCCCCACCGCGGCCAGCGGCCCCTGCAGCGTGGCCTTGTAGTCGAGCGGGGCGGCCCCCGGCTCCTGCCCGGCCGCCACCTTCTCCTCGTGGTGGATGGCCCCGCCCATGATGGCCGCCGCCATGTAGGGGTGGCAGTTGAAGAACCGGAGGTGGCGCTGCAGCGCCTCCTCCCGCGCCCCGGGGTCGGCGTACAGCGCCCTCAGCGCCGGGTCGATGGCGTAGGCGAACCCCAGGTTCTGCATGCCGCGCCGGTTCCAGGCCGCCTGCAGGAAGAGGCAGCGCCAGAAGACGCGCGCCAGCGTGGCGGGGCGGAGCCTCACGCCGGCCCCCCGAAGACCAGGCCGCCCACCAGCACCGCCACCGCCGCCGCCGCGAAGGCCCAGCCGGCCTGCCTGGCCCGGAGCGCCCTGGCCCCGGCGGCCGCGGCCACGCCGGCGAAGGTCCACCAGGCCAGGGTGAGCGGCGCCCGGGCGCCCGGGAGGGCGCGCAGCAGGCGCGGCACCACCGCCCCGCACAGCGCCGCGCCCAGCGGCGCCAGCACGAAGGCCAGCAC
>JAJYAW010000268.1 GCA_021779335.1 Myxococcales bacterium
TGCCCGCCACCGGCCAGCGCCGCGCCGCCTCGGCCACCAGGTCCACGTGCTCGCCCCGCACCGGCGCGAAGACCCCGTAGCGCGGGTGGATGCGGGCGCCGAGCGCCGGCACCTCCACCCCCTTGCGGCGCCACTCGTGGGCGCCGATCATCCCGAGCAGGTCGCGCAGCGGCAGCAGGCCCGGCAGGGCCGCCGCGCCGAGCGCCTCGGCCAGCGCCGCCGCCACGTCGGGCGCGTGGGCCAGCGGGACGGCGGGCCCGGCCTCGACCGGGACGGCCAGCCGCGAGAGGAGCAGGTGCTCCTGCCGGCGGGCCTGCCGCTCGGCGTGGAAGCGGGCCAGCAGGTCCGGCGGCTGGGCCGTCCGCGCCCGCGGCGCGGCGAGGCGCCGGCCCATGGCGGCCAGGAGCTGGCGCGCGTTCCGGTAGTCGCCCCGGTACACGAGCGTCTCCCCCCTGCGGGCCAGCGCCAGCGCGGCGGCCGCGGTGGTGGCGTCGCCGGCGGCGCCGAGCCGGCCGGGGGGAGGTGCGGAGGGCGAGAGCCAGGTGCCGGCGTCGCCGGGGCGCTGCGGGGTGGACGTCATGGTGGTCCAGGATACGCCGCGGCGCGGCCGCCCGCGCGCCGGCCGGCCGGGCGCGCTCAGGCCAGCAGGGTGCGGACGCCGTCCACCACCAGGTAGACGGTGAGCGCGACCATGACGACGGTGGTGCTCCAGGCGATGGCGTTGAACCAGGGGCCGTTGCGCCACTTCCCCATGAGCTTCTGCTTGTTGATGAGGACGAGCATGAAGATGAGGATGAAGGGGAGCAGCATGCCGTTCAGGATCTGGGACACCAGCATGATCTGGACGAGCGGCAGCCTGGGCCAGAGCACCACCAGCGCGCCGATGACGACGAGCAGCGTGTAGAGCCAGTAGAACTGGCGCGCCTCGCCGTACTTCTTGTCGACGCCCGACTCCCAGCCGAAGGCCTCGCAGACGTAGTAGGTGGTGGAGAGCGGCAGGATGGCGGCGCCGAAGAAGGAGGCGTTGAAGAGGCCGAAGGCGAAGAGCCAGGAGGCGTACCGGCCGGCCAGCGGCTCGAGGGCCTGGGCGGCCTGCCCGGCCGTCTCCACGTGGACGCCCGCCGTGTAGAGGGTGGCGGCGCAGGCCACCACGATGGCGAAGGCCACGAGATCGGTGATGACGCAGCCGACGATGACGTCGAGGCGCGAGTAGCCGTAGTGCTCGACCTTGATGCCCTTCTCCACCACCGCGGCCTGCAGGTAGAACTGCATCCAGGGGGCGATGGTGGTCCCCACCACGCCCACCAGCATGCCGATGTAGCCGGCGTTCCAGTGGATGGCGGGCACGACGCTGGCGCGCGCCACGGCGTGCCAGTCCGGGTTCGAGAAGGCCAGGCTGACCGGGTAGGCCAGGTAGAAGACGCAGGCCACCAGGAAGACCCGCTCGACGTTCTTGTAGGTGCCCTTCAGCACCAGCAGCCAGACCGCCAGCGCCGCGGCGGGCACCGAGGCCCAGACGGGCACGCCGAAGATCTGCAGGCTGGCCGCCACGCCGGCGAACTCGGCCACGACGTTGCCCAGGTTGGCCACGATGAGGGCGATGGACACCCAGAAGGTGACCTTGACCCCGAAGTTCTCGCGGATGAGGTCGGAGAGCCCCTTGCCGGTGACCACGCCCATGCGGGCGCTCATCTCCTGGACCACGATGAGCGCCACGGTGATGGGGAGGAGCGACCAGAGCAGGTCGTAGCCGTACTGGGCGCCGGCCAGCGAGTAGGTGGTGATGCCGCCGGCGTCGTTGTCCACGTTGGCGGTGATGAGCCCGGGGCCCAGGACGGCCAGGAAGAGGAGCACCTTCCGGCCGAACCCGAGCCGACGCGGCTCCGGCGCCGCGGCGGCCTCAGCGGTCATCGAAGACCTCCGCCAGGATGTCGTCCACCGTCACCATGCCCTGGAGCACCCCCTGCCCGTCCACCACCGGCACCGAGACCAGGTTGTACTTGGAGGCCGCGCCGGCCACGTCCTTGACGTCGTCCTCCGCCCGCACCGTGGCGGGCGGCTCGCGCATGATGGCGCCGAGCGGCGTGCCGGCGTCATTCAGGAGCAGGTCGCGCAGGGTGCACAGCCCGACGAGCCGGCGCGCCTCGTCCACCACGAAGAGCTCGTAGACGAAGGGCAGGTCCTCGTCGCGGCGCCGCAGCTCGAGGATGGCGTCGGCCACCGTCTGGCCGGCGAGGAGCTGGATCCGGTCGGGCGTCATCAGCCCGCCCACCGAGTCGCGGGGGTAGGCCATGAGGGCCGCCACCTCGCTCGCCTCCGGCCGCTCCATGGCCGCCAGCACCTCGTCGCGGCTCTCGCCGGGCAGGTCGGCCAGCACGTCGGCCGCCTCGTCGGGCGCCATCTCCTCCAGGATGTCGGCCGCCTGCTCCGGGGCCACCTCCTCGAGGAGCTGGGCGGCCAGCTCGGGCGGCGCCTCCTCCAGCGCGTCGGCGGCGGTCTCCACGTCGAGCCGCTGCAGCAGGACGGCGCGCTGGTCGCGGTCCAGGTCCTCCATGATCTCGGCCAGGTCGGCCGGGTGGAGCGTGGCCAGCAGCCGCTGCGCCACCTCGAGGCGGACCCGGCCCGGCGAGCGGTCGAGCGGCTGGACCAGCTTCCAGGAGACCAGGTGGTCGCTCCTCAGGTAGCCCGCCTCGCGCCGCACCAGCCGGACCGCCCCATCCACCCAGGGCTCCCAGCCCATGCGCCGGATCAGGCCGCGGAAGCCCACGTCGACGTGGGCCACCCGGAGCTGCCCCTTCACCTCGAGGAAGTGGAGGTCGTTGACCCGCACCAGCTTGGCGTCGTGGACGTCGACGATCTGCTTGTCGAGCAGCTCCTCGGCCAGCGGGATGCGGTCCGGCGGCGGCTGCTCGGGGGGCACCACCCCGGCCGCGTCGGCCTTGAGCGCGAGGCCCGCCTCGGAGAGCTGGGCCACGGCGCTCCAGGGGTAGAGCCGGCGGCCGCCCGGCCCCTTGACCACCAGGCTCTCCACGGGCGGGTAGGGCTCGCCGGTGGCCACCACCAGGTCGGCGAGCCTCCCGAGCCGCGCGCCGTCGGCCCCGGTGACCGGCCGCGCCAGCAGGCTCGAGAAGAAGAGGAAGCGCGGATCGCCGTTGCTCTCGCGGAGGCTGGCCAGCTCGGGCATCGGGACCTCGAAGGTGACGGGCGGGCGACGCACTCCGCGTGCCCACGCGCAGGCCCGGCCTGTCTACGCGGCGCCCCGCGAGGTGTCAACGAGGCGGCGCCGGAATCGACGCGCCGCCGGTGTCCTCGACGGTGGTGGCCTCGACCACGTAGTACTCGGTCTCGGCGAAGCACCGGGAGGGCACCCCCAGGTGCTGCTGGTAGCGCAGGGCCACCCGCTTGCCGATCGACCGGTTGACCGCCGCGGCCACCGCGTCGTCCCGGACGCTGAAGTAGAACTTCTCCGGCATGGTGCCGGGGATGGTGACCATGGCCAGCTCGCCCTCCCAGGTCTTGCAGAGGTACCCCTTCCTGGAGAACTTCTGGACGTAGCCGACCCGGTCGCCCTCGGAGTAGGTCCAGTGGAGCGTGGCCCAGGTCCAGGCGGCGGCGCCCCCGGCCAGGAGGAGGAGGACCAGCACCACCCAGGACGCCGCGGAGCCGCGTGGATTCGGGTTCACGGTGCCAGGAGAGCACGAAGCCGGGGGGTGAGGCCAGGGCGCCGGGGCGACGCGCCGATCAGCCCCGCCCGCGCGGCGGCCTGGGCGCCGGGGGCGCGGCGTGGCGCGGGTCCTCCGGCCAGGCGTGGCGCGGGTAGCGCCGGGAGAGCTCGCGCCTGAGCGCCGGGTAGTGGCGCTCCCAGAACCCGGCCAGGTCGGTGGTCACCTGGACCGCTCGCAGGTTGGGCGCGAGCAGGTGGAGCGTGAGCGGCACCGCCCCGCCGGCCACGGCGGGCCCCGCGGCCAGGCCGAAGAAGTCCTGCAGCCGGCTCTCGATCCAGGGCGGCCGGTCCGGCTCGTAGTGGACCGGCACGCCCCGGCCGCCCGGCAGCGTCAGCCGCTCCGGCGCGAGCCGGTCCAGGGCCGCCCGGGCCGCGCCGGGGAGCCGCCCCAGCAGGATCCCGGGCAGGCCGGCCTCCCGGAGCTCGGCGAAGCTGCGGCGCCCCTGGCAGGCGTCGCGCAGCGCCGCCGCCAGGTCGGCCTCGCCGGGTGGCTCGAGCGAGAGCGCCGGCGCGTGGCGGGCCACCAGGGCCAGCCGGGCCAGGAGGAGGTCGAGCGCCCCCTCCGGCGCGAAGGCCCGCGCCCCGCGTGACAGCGCCTCCTGGTGGAGCCGGGCCGCCAACAGGGCCGGATCCGGGCGCGGCGCCCGGGTCTCCTCCAGCGTCAGGTCCAGGTAGCGGAGCCGCTCGGTGGCCTCCACCCGCTCGGCCTGGGCGTTCCAGCTCACCGCCTCGTCGTAGACCAGGGCGTCCGGGAACAGGTCGAGCAGCATCTCCTGGGTCACCTGCGAGGCCACCCGCACCCGCGCCTCCGCCCTGGAGCCGCCGGGGGGGGCCCCGGGCCGGCGGTCACCCCGCCGGGTCTCGGCGTCCACCGCCACCAGGAGCTCCGCCTGGCGCACCACCGAGGCGGGATCCAGCCGGGCCGAGCCGCCGCCCACCAGCACCACCTCGTCGCCGCCCGCCGCGCGCCGCCGCGCCACGCGGTCCGGATAGGCGGCCAGGGTGGCCATGAGGAGCGCCTGCTCGGTGGCCAGCTCCGCGGCCGTGGCGCCGCCCGGTGCGGCGGCGGGCCGCGCCGGCGGGGTGGCCTGGCGCGTGGCCGGC
>JAJYAW010000269.1 GCA_021779335.1 Myxococcales bacterium
GCCGCTCGCCCTGGCCGCGCCGGACGACCCGCTCCTCCAGGTCATGCAGGCGCGCACCGCCGCCGGCCTGGGGCGCGCCGACGAGGCCCTGGCCTCGATGCGCCGGCTCCTGGCCGGCGTCACCGAGGAGCAGCGCCGCGCCGGGATCCTGCGCTTCACCGCCGAGATCGCGGCCGCCGCCGCCCGCAAGGCCGAGGCGCTGGCCGCCCTGGCGACGGTGCTGGCGCGCCCCGACGGGCTCTTCACCCCCGCCTCGCTCCGCGTCGACCCGCGCTTCGCGCCGCTCCGGCGCGATGCCCGGTTCGCGGCGCTCGCCGCCGGGAGCGCCGCGGCGCCGGCCGGGCCGAATCCCTGACCCGGGCCCAGCGATCGGGTATAAGAACCCCAAATTCCGGAGGTTCCGAGACTCCCGTGGCCGACGTCACCCGCATCGAGATCGCCACCCGCGCCGGCTTCGCCGACAGCCGCGGGCTCTCCGTCGCGCGCGCCATCCGCGACCACCTCGGCGTCGCCGTCGGCGCCGTCCGCACCCGCGACGTCTACCACGTCGAGCCGGCCCTCCCGCCCGCCGACGCCGCCCGCGTGGCCGCCGAGTTCGCCGGGCCCGTGGCGCGGCTGGGCGCGGTGGGGCGCGTCGAGGACGGCCCCTTCGACGTGGCGGTCTCGGTCGGCTTCAAGCCGGGCGTCACCGATCCGGTCGGCAAGTCGGCCCGCGTCGCCATCGAGGACCTGCTGGGGCGGAGGCTGGGCCACCCCGGGGCGGTCTACGCCTCGCGGCTCTACCTGCTCTCCGGCGTCGGCCGGGACGAGGCCAGCCGCATCGCCACCCGCCTGCTCGCCAACGAGGTCATCGAGCGGATCTCCGTCCAGACCCACGCCGAGTGGCTGGCCTCGCCGCCGGACCTCGCCACCCCGCGCGTCGCCGAGCACGCCCCGCGCCCCACCGCCGCCGTGCCGCTCCTCGGCCTCGACCAGGCCGCGCTGGCGCGCCTCTCGCGCGAGAAGCTGCTGGCGCTCTCCGTGGAGGAGCTCGAGGCGGTACGCGACTTCTTCGCGGCGGCCGCCGGCACGCCGCGCCGCCGGGCCGCCGGCCTGGGCGCCGCCCCCACCGACGTCGAGCTGGAGTGCCTGGCCCAGACCTGGTCGGAGCACTGCAAGCACAAGATCTTCAACGCCGACATCACCTACCGCGAGCCGGGCCGGCCGCCCGAGGAGATCCACTCGCTCTTCAAGCGGTACATCCGCGGCACCACCAGCGCCGTCGACGAGGCCATCGTGGCCCGCGAGGGGAAGAGCTGGCTCGTCTCGGTCTTCCACGACAACGCCGGCGTCATCGCCGCCACCGAGGCCTACCACCTGGTCTTCAAGGTGGAGACGCACAACAGCCCGTCGGCGCTCGATCCCTACGGCGGCGCCATCACCGGCATCGTGGGCGTCAACCGCGATCCCTTCGGCACCGGGCTCGGCGCCGACCTGCTCTCCAACGTGTGGGGCTACTGCTTCGGGCCGCCCTCCTTCCAGGGCGCGCTGCCGCCCGGCCTGCTCCACCCGCGCCGCGTCCGCGAGGGCGTGCACCACGGCGTCATCGACGGCGGCAACCAGTCCGGCATCCCCTACGGGCGCGGCTGGGAGTTCTTCGACGACCGGTACCTCGGCAAGCCGCTGGTCTACTGCGGCACGGTGGGGCGCATGCCGGCCGTCACGGCGGGCCGCCCCACCCACGTCAAGCTGGCCAGGCCGGGCGACCGCATCGTCATGGTGGGCGGCCGCATCGGCAAGGACGGCATCCACGGGGCCACCTTCTCCTCGGCCGAGCTCACCGAGGAGAGCCCGGTGCAGGCCGTGCAGATCGGCGACCCCATCACGCAGAAGATGATGTTCGACTTCCTGCTGGAGGCGCGCGACCGCGGCCTCTACTCCGCCATCACCGACGACGGCGCGGGCGGCCTCTCCTCCTCGGTGGGCGAGATGGCCCGGCAGCCGGGCGGCGCCTGCCTGGACCTGACCGGCGCGCCGCTCAAGTACCAGGGGCTGGCCCCCTGGGAGATCCTGGTCTCCGAGGCGCAGGAGCGCATGACGCTGGCGGTGCCGCCCGCCCAGCTGCCCGCCCTCCTCGAGCTGGCCCGCGCCCGCGAGGTGGAGGCCACCGACCTCGGCGCCTTCACCGACGACGGCCACCTGGAGGTCCGCTTCGGCGGGGAGGTCGTGGCGCTCCTGCCGCTCGACTTCCTCCACGAGGGCGACCCGGCGCTGCGCATCGAGGCCGAGTGGATCCCGCCGTCCCACCCCGCCGCCGCGCCGCAGCCCCAGCCGGCCGACGGCGCCGCCGGCGCGGCCCAGCTGGCCGGCCTCCTCGGCCGGGACAACCTGCGCTCCTCGGAGCTGCTGAGCCGCACCTACGACCACGAGGTGAAGGGGCTCACCGTGGTGAAGCCCTGGGTGGGGGTGCACCGCGACGTGCCCAGCGACGCCTCGGTCTTCATGGTGGCCCACGACGCCCTGCCGCACGGCTACGCCGTCGCCGAGGCGGTCTTCCCCACCTACTCGGACCACGACGCCCACGCCATGGCGCAGGCCGGCGTGGACCTGGCGGTGCGCCGGGTGGTGGCCGCCGGGGCGCGCACCGACCGGATCGCGGCGCTCGACAACTACTGCTGGCCGGACCCGCTGCCGGGCGCCTCCAACCCCGACGCCAGGCACAAGGCGGCCCAGCTCGTGCGGGCCTCCAAGGGGCTCTCCGAGATCTGCCTCGCCTACGGCGTGCCGCTCATCAGCGGCAAGGACTCGATGAAGAACGACGCGGTGGTGGGCGGCCGGCGCATCTCCATCCCGCCCACCCTGCTGGCCTCCACCATCGCCATCGTCCCCGACGTGCGCCGCGCCGTCACGCTGGAGGCGGCGGTGGTGGGCGAGGTGCTCCTCCTGGTGGGCGACACGCGCCAGGAGCTGGGCGGCACCGAGTGGGCCGCGGCCCGCGGGCTCGCCGGCGGCGAGGTGCCGCGCTGCCGCCCCGCCGAGTTCTGGCCGCGCTACGAGGCGGTGGGCAAGGCCATCCGCGACGAGCTCGTGGTGGCGGCCCACGCGGTGGGGCGCGGCGGCCTGGCCACCGCGCTCTTCCTGATGGCCCGCGCCAGCGGCCTGGGGCTGGGGGTCAGCCTCACCATGGCGCCGGTGGCGCCGGGGACGAGCTGGGACGGCCTCCTCTACGGCGAGACGCCGGGCCGCCTCCTGCTGGCCTGCCGGCCCGAGCGGATGGACCGCCTGCGCCGGCAGCTCGGCCAGGTCCCGCACGCGGTCATCGGCAGCTTCACGGCGTCGCCGCGGCTCAAGATCTCGCTGGGCGACGCCTCGCTGGTGGACGCCCCGGTGGACGACCTGACGCGCGCCTGGAAGCGGGAAGGGGGTGCCGCGTGAGCGCCCCGGTCCGCGTGCTCGTCCCGGTCGGCTTCGGCTTCAACTGCGAGGACGAGACGGCGGCCGCCTTCCGCATGGTGGGCGCCGAGGTGGACCTGGTCCACCTGACCGACCTCTTCGCCGGGCGGGCCCCGCGCCCCATCCCCGGCTACCAGGTGCTGGCCTTCGTGGGCGGCTTCTCCTACGGCGACCACGTGGCCTCCGGCTTCGTGGCCGCCACCCGCGTCCGCGCCCACCTGCAGGCCGGGCTCTCCGCCTTCCTGGCCGGCGGCGGGCGGGTGCTCGGCATCTGCAACGGCTTCCAGGTGCTGGTGCGGCTGGGCCTGCTGCCCGGCCCGGACGCCGGCCCGCCCGACTTCGCGCCGCGCGCCGCCCTCACCAACAACGACCGGCTCGGCTACCGCGACGCCTGGGTCCGGCTGGGGGTGGACCGCAGGTCCACCTGCGTCTGGACCCGCGGCCTCTCCACGCTGGAGGTGCCGGCCCGCCACGGCGAGGGCAAGTTCGTGCTCGAGTCGGAGCAGGCGCTGGCGCACCTGGAGCACCGCGGCCAGGTGGCCTTCCGCTACCTGGATCCGGCCGGCCAGCCCACCGAGGCGTGGCCCCACAACCCCAACGGCTCGGCGCGCGGCGTGGCGGGCGTCACCGACGCCACCGGCCGCATCCTCGGCCTCATGCCCCACCCGGACGCCTTCCTCTACCCCTGGCACCACCCGGACTACGCCCGCCGCAGGAAGGAGCTCGAGGCGCAGGAGCCGGGCGGGCTGGCCATCTTCCGGGCCGGCGTGACCGGGATCTGACGTGGAGAAGCTGGTCCTCACCTCGCAGCTCCGCGCCGGCCTGATGGCCCACGAGCTGTGGCGCTCTGGCCTCATCTCGGCGGTGCTGACCGGCCGCGGCCTGGTGCGCCCCGCGGAGGCGGGGCGCGACGACGCCTGCGACTTCGGCCGCTGGCTGGCCCGCCTGGGCGACCTGCCCGAGGTGCCGCAGGTGGCCGCCGTCCGCGAGCTGCACGCGCGCTTCCACCGGGAGGCCGCCGAGGTCCTGGAGCTGGCGACCGCCGGCCGGCGCCCCGAGGCGACCCGCGCGGTCGGGCCGGGGAGCCGCTTCGACGAGGCGGCGCTCAAGCTCGGCGCCGCCGTGAAGGACTGGATCGCGGCGCTGTAGGGGGGCCCGCGGGGACGGGCGGGCGCACGGGCGCGGCCTGTTTCACCCGGATGTTATTGACTTCCGAGTTATACCCGGATATAACTCGCCGGCATGACCCCGCCCCCCGCCGCCGCCGGCCCCGCCGCACCCGCCTGCACCCTCTTCGCCGGCCACCGCCGGCTCGCCGCCGGCGATCTCGTGGCGGTGGCCGTGGCCGCCAGGAAGGCGCTCGACACCGGCGAGCGCGCCCCGCT
>JAJYAW010000270.1 GCA_021779335.1 Myxococcales bacterium
GCTTGGCGACCTTGGCGGCGGCCCCGGGCGCGGCCTGCGGGGCCTGGCCGCCCGCCCTCCGGCGGACCAGCCGGACGGCCGCGGCGGCGACCAGGACCACCAGGGCGGCGATGACGGCGACGCCGATGGCGTCGGTCGCGGTGAGGGCGAGCGGGATCACGGGCGGGACCATCCTCTGGGGAGAAAAGACCGAGGGAGGGCGAGGATATAGGGCCCCCGCCGCCGGGGTGTCAACGCGCGGGGGAGGGTCCGCGCCGCGGCCCCGAGGTCCGCGGCGCGGAACTCCCGGTCAGGCCGCGACGGTCAGGCCGCGAGGCGGGCTACGCCGCGCTCGACTCGCGCGCCTTCTCGGAGAGGCGCACCGAGACCAGCTTGGAGACGCCCGGCTCCTCCATCGTCACCCCGTAGAGCGTGTCCACCATCTCCATGGTCCGCTTGTTGTGGGTGATGAGGATGAACTGGGAGGCCTTGGACATCTCCTTCACCAGCTCGTTGTAGCGGCCCACGTTGGCGTCGTCGAGCGGCGCGTCCACCTCGTCGAGGAGGCAGAACGGGGTCGGCTTGATGAGGAAGATGGCGAAGATGAGCGCCACCGCGGTGAGCGCCTTCTCGCCGCCGGAGAGCAGGTTGACGCTCTGCAGCTTCTTGCCGGGCGGCTGGGAGAAAATCTCCACGCCGGGCTCGCCCTCGCCGCCCTCGGGCTGCGTCAGCACCAGGCCGGCGCGGCCGCCGGCGAAGAGGCGCGGGAAGACCTGCTGGAACTTCTCGTTGACCCGGTCGAAGGTCTCCTGGAAGCGCTCGCGGCTGGCCCGGTTGATCTTGACGATGGCCGCCCTCAGGTCGGCCATGGAGGTCTCCAGGTCGAGCTTCTGCTCGGTCATGAAGGCGTGGCGCCGCGCCAGCTCGTCGTACTCCTCGATGGCGGTCAGGTTGATGGCCCCCATCCGATCGGCCTGGCCCTTCAGCTCCTCCAGCCGCTCCCGCTCGGCGTCGCCGGGCGGGCGCTCCAGGTGGAAGCGGGAGACCTCCCAGCGGAGCTCGGCCTGGCAGCGCTCGCGCGTCTGCTCCTCCAGGTGGCTGAGCTCCAGCGCCTGCTCGCGGGCCGTCAGCGCCGAGGCCGACAGGTCGGCCCGCACGCCCTCGACGCGGGTGCGCAGGTCGCGCAGCTCGGCGTCGCGGGCGCGGCCCGCCGCCTGCAGCGCCTCGTGGGCGGAGCGGGCCTGGGCCAGCGCCTCCTGCACCACCGCCAGGTCGGCGCCGAGCCGGTCCAGGTCGACCCGCGTGCCGTCCACCCGGCCGCGCAGCTCGGCGGCCCGGGCGTTCTGCTCCGAGAGGCCGGCGAAGAGCCGGGCGCGCCGGTCCTCCACCTCGCGGCGGGCGTCGTCGATGCGCCGGAGCGCCGAGCCGATCGACTCGCGCCGCTCGGTGTCGGCGGCCACCTTGACCTTCAGGTTGAGCAGCTCCGCGGTGGCCCCGTCGGCGCGGGCCTTGAGCGCGTCGAGCCGCTCCATGGCGGCGCGGGCCCGCTCCTCGCCGCGCCCCGCCTGCGCCTCGGCGGTGGCGGCGGCCAGCCGGTGCTCCTCCTCCTCGCGCGCCAGGCCGGCCAGGCCCTCCTCCAGCTGGGAGCGCTCCACCTCGAGCTGCCCCGCGCGCTGGGCGATCCGCTCCAGCTCCTCGCCGAGGCGGGCCAGGTCCTTCTCCTGGTCCAGCAGCGCCAGCTCCTTCTCGCGGCCGTCCTTGTCGAGGGTCTTCAGGGCCGCCTCCAGCTGCAGCAGGCGGGTCTGCAGGGCGCGGTGGCGCTCCTGGGCCAGGGCGAACTCGGCCTCGAAGGCGCGGACCGTCTCCTCCAGCTCCTGCACCTCGCGCCGGCGCTGCAGGGCGCCGTGCCCCTCGCCCTCGAGCGGGCCGCCGGTGACCACGCCGGAGGGGTCCAGCACCTCGCCGTCCAGCGTCACCAGCGTGCGCTTGGGCTCGGAGGACTGCCACAGCTCCAGCGCCGAGGGCAGGTCGCGCACGATGAGCGCGTCGCCCAGCAGGAAGCGCACCACCTTCTCGTAGGAGGGGTCGAACCGGACCACGTCCACCGCGGCGGCCACCACGCCCGGGTGGGCGGCCGACTCGGGCAGCCAGGCCTCGGCGTCGCGCAGGCGCGCCATGGGGATGAGCGAGGCCCGCCCCTCGGCGGCGGTCTTCAGGTAGTCGATGGCCTCGACGCCCTGCGAGTGGCTCTCCACGATGACGTACTGCAGCTGCTCGCCCAGCACCGCCTCGACGGCGTTCTCGAACTCCGGGGCCGAGGAGACCACGTCGGCCACCAGGCCGAAGATGCCGCGGTCGCGCCCCTCGCCCTGGCCGGCCCGGGTCATGATGGAGCGCACGCCGCGGCCGTAGCCCTCGTAGTTGCGCAGCACCTCGTTGAGCGTCATGAGGCGGGAGCGCTTGTCCTGCAGTTCCTCGCGCAGCGTGATGAGCTTGGCCTCGTTCTGGATGAACTCGGAGCGGGTCCGCTCCAGCAGCTCCTCCTGCGCCCCGCGCTGCTCCTCCAGCCGGAGCTTGAGCTGGCGGGTCTGGCCCAGCTTCTCGGCGTACTGGGAGCGGCTCCCGTCCAGCCGGGTGGAGCGGTCGCTGAGCTCGCCGGCCTCGGCGCGGTTGCGGTCGTGGCGCGCCTTCACGTCGAGCCGCTGCCGCTCGATCTGGGCCAGCTGGCTCCGGTGGCCGGTGGCCTCCGAGAGGGCCGCCGCCGCGTCGGCCCGGGCCTGGTCGGCGTCGGCCTGGGCGCCCCCCTGCTCGCGCGAGAGCTCGCGGATGGCCACCTCCGCGTCGCCCAGGCGCGCGTCGTCGCTGCTGGAGAGCGAGGTCAGGTCGTCGCGCTGGCGCAGCAGCGCCTCGCGCTCCGCCGCCAGCGCCTCGGCCTGGGCCTTCAGCCCCTCCACCTCGCCGGCCTGCACGCGGGTCCGCTCGGCGATCTGGTCGAGCTCGCGGGCCGCGGCCTCCACCGAGACCTCGGAGACGCGCGCCGCGCTGGTGAGCTCGTGCTCCCGGCCGGTCAGGTCGGCCAGCCGGGCCTCGCCCTCGGCGAGCCGGCCCCGGTCGGCCTCCAGCGCCGCCTCCAGCTCGACGAGCCGGGCCCCGAGCTCCACCTCCTCGCCTCGCGACGCGGCCAGCCGCTCCTCGGCGGCGCGCCGGGTGGCGGTCAGCTCCAGGTAGCGGGCCGCGGCGGCCTTGAGCTCCAGCTCCCGGATCTCGGCCTTGAGCGTCTTGTACTTCTCGGCGCGGCGGGCCTGGCGGTTCAGCGTCTCCAGCTGCTTGCCCAGCTCCTGCACGATGTCGGCGACGCGCGTCAGGTTCTGGTGCGTCGCCTCCATCTTCCGCTCGGCCGCCTCGCGCCGCTTCTTGTACTTGGTGATGCCGGCCGCCTCCTCGATGATGGAGCGGCGGTCCTCGGGGCGGGCCGAGACGATCTGGCCGATGCGCCCCTGCTCGACGATGGAGTAGGCGGTCCGCCCCACGCCCGAGCCGAAGAAGATCTCGTTGACGTCCAGCAGGCGGGCCTGCACGCCGTTGACGAGGTACTCCGACTCGCCGGTGCGGTAGAGGCGGCGCCCCACCGTGATCTCGGAGAAGCCCTGGTAGGCCGGCGGCAGCTCGCTGGGGCGGTCGTTGACGAAGGTGAGGACCACCTCGGCCACGGAGAGGGGCGGCTTGGTCTCCGAGCCGTTGAAGATGACGTCCTCCATGGAGCGGCCGCGCAGCTGCCGCGCCGACTGCTCGCCGAGGACCCAGCGGATGGAGTCGGCCACGTTCGACTTGCCGCAGCCGTTGGGGCCGACCACCCCGGTGACGCCGTCGTCGAAGACGACCACGGTCCGGTCCATGAACGACTTGAAGCCTGACACGTCGAGCCGCCGGATCCGCATGGTCGATGGCGATATCACGGCCCTCGGGGATGATTCAAGGCAAGTCGTTGATCATGCACGTGAATCCCGGGAACTTGACGGGGCGCCCCGCACCGCGGGGTGGAAATCACCCATCGAATCGAGGCGTTACGTGGCGAGGCGTGCAGCGTCACGCCGCCGGCCGGGACCCGCTTTTTCCCAGGCGGCCCGTCAGCGACTAGACTCACCCCCCGATGCGCCTCCTCGGCCCCCTGCTCCGCCGCACCTTCCTCGCGCTCGCCCTGTCGCAGTTCGTCGCCTGGTGGATGGCGGCCACCGTCTTCCCGCTCACCCCGGACCAGCTCGACCGGCTGCGGGTGGTCATGGTGGCGGGGCTGGTGCTGGAGTGGGCGCTGGTCTCCCTGGTGGTGGCGCAGCTGGCGGCGCCGCTGCGCCGGGCCGCCGCCTTGCCGTCGCCCCTCGACGAGCGGGTGGAGCGCGCCGCCGCCGCGTCCGCCCACCGCCTCCCCGCCGGGGCCTCCCTGGCCACCCTGGTGGTGGGCGCGCTCTTGACGGCCGTGCGGGTGGCCGTCATGCAGGCGCAGGGGTTGCCGCCCGACATCGGCCTGGCCGGCGCCGGCGTGGGGTTGGCCACCGCCATCCTGGGCGCCATGGCGACCTACGCGCTGGCCGCCCAGGCCGCGGCCGGGGCGCTCGAGCACCTCGGCCCGCGGGCGGAGACGGTGGTGCGCGGCACGGTGCGCGGCAAGATCCTGGCGGTGGCCTTCGGCCTCAACACCATCGGCCTGCTGCTCTTCGCCGCCACCGGCTACGTCCGCTTCCGCGGCGACAGCGACCAGGAGTACGTGGCCACGGCGAGGCGGGCCCAGGCCAGCGCGCTCTCGGCGGCGGGCGGGCGCGCCGGCGCGGACCT
>JAJYAW010000271.1 GCA_021779335.1 Myxococcales bacterium
ACCTCCCGGCGGCTGGCGCCGCGACGGGGCCGGGCGGCCGCGCGGGTGGCACGGGGGGCGCCCTCGCCGCGTCGGAGAGCGCGGAGGTGGCCACCTCGGCCTGCAGCTGGTGGAGCAGGTCGGCCCAGTTGGCGAACGGGACGGCGCCGCCCCGGGAGAGCGTGATGTGGCGGCTCGCCAGCAGCGAGAAGAAGGCCCGCTCCGCCTGGGACCAGGCGCCGCGCAGCCGGCTCTTCAGCTCGAAGACCGTGGCGCCCGTGCCCACTGCCGTGAGGACCGCCACCTCGTCGGCGGTGAAGTCCACCACCAGCCTGGGCGGCGGCGCCAGCCAGACCATGGCGTCGAGCGAGATCCGGTCCGGCACCTGGCGCCAGGCGGCCAGGCCGGGCTGGGCCGCCACGACGGCGTCGAAGAGGCGGGTCGCCTCGCGGCGCGACCCCTCGGCGAAGGCCACGCCGAGCCGCCAGGGGCCGTGCGGGCTCGCCCAGGCGACCGTGCCGACCACCTCGGCCTGGTCCCGGGTCTCGGCCTGCAGCAGGAGCCGGATCGCCGCCCCCTTCGGGACCGGCGCCGGCGCGACGAGCTGGCAGCCGTGCGGCCCGATGTCCTCGGTGTGCCCCTGGAACGTCGCGCCCGCCGCCGTCGCCCGGAAGCGGCAGCGGGCGCGGACGCGCGGCGCCCCGCGCGGGTTCACCAGGAACTCGAGCCGCATGGCCCGATGCTAGGCCCTCCGCGCCGCCGGCGCGAGGAACTGGCGGGCCGGACCCCGACCGAGAGTTCCGCCGCGCGGACCCAAGGTCCGCGGATCGGCCGGCCTGCGGACGCGGGGTCCGGATCAGGTCACCGGGTTGCGCAGGATGCCGATGCCCGGGATCTCCACCTCGACCCAGTCGCCTCGCTGGATCCGCCCCACCCCCTCCGGCGTGCCGGTCGCGACGACGTCGCCGGGCAGGAGCGTCATGACGTGCGAGATGTAGGCGAGGAGGGCGTAGGGATCGAAGGCCATGTCGCGCGTGTAGCCGCGCTGCCGCTCCACGCCGCCCACCCGGCAGATGACCGTGAGGTCCACCGGATCCAGGTTGGTCTCCACCACCGGCCCCACCGGGCAGAACGTGTCGAACCCCTTGGCGCGGGTGAACTGCTTCTCCTCCCGCTGGATGTCACGCGCCGTCACGTCGTTGAGGCAGGTCCAGCCGAAGACGGCCGCCTTGGCCTCGGCGGCGGTGGCGCGGGTCAGGGCGCGCCCCAGCACCACACCGAGCTCCGCCTCGTGCTGCACGTCCTTCGACTGGGGCGGGCAGACGATGGCCTCCTGCGGGCCCACCACGGCGGTGGAGGGCTTGAGGAAGAGGAGCGGCTCCCTGGGGACCTCGTTGCCGAGCTCCTTGGCGTGCGCCAGGTAGTTGCGCCCGACGCAGACCACCTTGCCCGGGCGGACCGGCGCCAGCAGCACCACCTCGGCGAGCGGCAGCGGGCGCCCCTCCGGCAGCCCGCCCGCCCAGGGCTCCGCCGAGAGGGCGCGCACCCGGTCGCCCTCCACCACCCCCCAGCGCTCGTCCACCCCGTGGCGGAAGCGGCAGGTCCTCATGGCCGCGCCGCGCCCTTCTTCCCGAAGCCGAGCACGTCGGCCATGTCGTAGAGCCCCGGGGCCTTCCCGGGCAGCCAGGCGGCGGCGCGGACGGCGCCGCGGGCGAACTGCTCGCGGGCGGCGGCGCGGTGGGTCAGCTCGAGCCGCTCCCCCTCGCCGCAGAAGTAGACGGTGTGCTCGCCCACGATGTCGCCGCCGCGGACCGTCTGCACGCCGATCTCCCTGGGCGGCCGCTCGCCGACCATGCCCTGGCGGGCGAAGGTGAGGTCCCTGGTGGCATCGCGACCCAGCGCCTCCGCGGCCACCTCGGCGAGCCGCACCGCGGTGCCGCTCGGCGCGTCCTTCTTCTTCTTGTGGTGGAGCTCGACGATCTCGACGTCGTAGGCGTCGCCCAGCACGGCGGCGGCCTGGCGCACGAGCTCGAAGAGCACGTTCACGCCCACGCTCATGTTGGGCGAGAGGAGGGCCGGGACGTGCCGCGCCGCGGCCGCCACCCGCCCCCGGGCCTCGGCGGTGAAGCCGGTGGCGCCGATGACGATGGGGACGCCGGCGGCGGCGCAGCGCTCGGCGTGCCCGGCCGAGGCCTCGAAGTGGGTGAAGTCGACGACCACGCCGGCGCCGGGGAGCGCCTTCTCGAGCGCGTCGACCACCAGCACGCCGCAGGGCGGCAGGGCGGCCAGCGCGGCGGCGTCCTGCCCCACCGCCGGGCCGGGGCGCTCCACCGCGCCGTGCAGCGCCAGGCCGGGCGTGGCCAGGACGAGCCGGATGATCTCGCGCCCCATGCGGCCGGCGGCGCCGGTGACGACGACCTTGATCATGTGCGTCCTCCGGGGGGCGGGGCGGATCAGGCCGGCTTCAGCCCGAACTTCTGCATGGCGGCGCGGATCTTCTGCAGGCTGGCCTCCGAGACCGGGGCCAGCGGCAGCCGGAGCTCCGCCGAGGCCTTGCCGAGCAGCGCCACCGCCGCCTTGACCGGGCCGGGGTTGGTCTCCACGAACATGACCCGGTTGAGCTCGGCCATGGCCGCCTGCTGCTGCAGCGCGGCGGCGAGGTCCCCGGCGCGGGCCGCCACCACCAGCGCCTTCATGGCGCGCGGCGCGACGTTGGCCACCACCGAGATGACGCCGTGGCCGCCGCAGGCGATGTAGGGCAGCACGGTGAAGTCGTCGCCGGAGAGGTAGGCCAGCGCGTCCCGGCCGCACAGCTCGACGAGCTGGACCTGCCGGTCCATGCTGGCGGTGGCCTCCTTGATGCCCACGATGGCGCCCGCCTTGACCAGGCGCGCCACCGTCTCCGGCAGGAGGTCGACCGCGGTGCGCGAGGGGACGTTGTAGGCCACCACCGGGAACCGGGTGGCCTTCCAGATGGCCTCGTAGTGGCGGAAGAGCCCCTCCTGCGTGGGCTTGTTGTAGTAGGGGGTCACCACCAGGGCGGCGGCGGCCCCGAGCTCCCTGGCCGCCTTGACCCCCTCGATGGCCTCATGGGTGGCGTTGGAGCCGGCGCCGGCGACGACCGCGGCCCGCCCCTTCACCTGCTCCACCACGGTCTTGATCACCTGGTAGCGCTCGGCGGCCGTCAGGGTCGCGCCCTCGCCGGTGGTGCCGCAGGGGATGATGCCGTCCGTCCCCTCGGCGAGCTGGAACTCGACGAGGTCGCGCAAGCTCCGGTGGTCCACCGCCCCGTCCTTCAGCGGGGTGACGATGGCGACCATGGATCCTTCGAGGCGCATCCTGGGCTCCTGGGGCGGCCCCCGGGCCGGGGGCTCCTGGGTCTGGGAGACCGGGACTGTAGCCTATCGGCGGCGGGGCTGGAACCGGCGCCGGCGCGGGCGGGCCGCCTCGCCGCGGACCAGGTCCGGGTAGGTCTCGCGGGCGCGCGCCAGGCCCGCCTCGCCGCCGTCCACCAGCACCTCGGCCGCGCGCGGGCGGGAGTTGTAGTTGGAGGACATGGCGAAGCCGTAGGCCCCGGCGGTCCGCACGCAGAGCAGGTCGCCCTCGGCCGGCGGCACCAGCCTGCGGCCGCGCGCCAGGAAGTCGGAGGACTCGCAGACCGGCCCCACCACGTCGCAGGTGACGGCCCGGGCCCCGCGGGCGCTGGCCACCACCGGGACGACGTCGTGCCAGGCGTCGTAGAAGGCGGGGCGGACCAGGTCGTTCATGGCGGCGTCCACCACCACGAAGGTCTTCTTGCCGTGCCGCTTCACGTAGAGGACGCGCGTCAGGAGCACGCCGGCGTTGCCCACCAGCACCCGCCCCGGCTCGAGGTGGACCTCGCCCTCCCAGCCGGCCAGCGCCTTCTTGATGGCGGCGCCGTACTGGGCCGGGCTGGGCGGCGCCTCGTCGTGGTAGGTCACGCCGAGCCCGCCGCCGACGTCGAGGTGGCGCAGCCGGACGCCGGCCCTGGCCAGCTCCTCGGCCAGCCGGCGCACCCGCCCCACCGCGTCGACGAAGGGGCGCAGCGTGGTGATCTGCGAGCCGATGTGACAGGCGATGCCGCGCACGTCCAGGTGCGGATCCGTCACGGCCTGGGCGTAGAGCCGGCGCGCCTCGCCCACCGTCACGCCGAACTTGGAGTCGCGCAGGCCGGTGGCGATGTACGGGTGGGTCTTGGGGTCGACGTCCGGGTTGACGCGGAAGGCGATGGGCGCGCGCACCTGGAGGCGGCGCGCCACCGCGGCCAGCCGGAGCAGCTCGGGCCCGCTCTCGACGTTGATGGTCCCCACCCCGGCGTCGAGGGCGAAGGCCAGCTCGTCGTCCCGCTTGCCCACGCCGCTGAAGACGACGCGCCGCGGGTCGCCGCCCGCCTTGAGGACCCGGTAGAGCTCGCCGGCCGAGACGATGTCGAAGCCGGAGCCCAGCCTGGCGAAGAGCGAGAGGACCGCCAGGTTGGAGTTGGCCTTGACCGCGTAGCAGACGGTGTGGTCGAGGCCGCGCAGCGAGGCCTGCAGCACCTTCCAGTGGCGGGTCAGCGTGGCCGTCGAGTAGACGAAGAGCGGCGTACCCCAGGCCTGCGCCAGCGCGGGGAGCGGCACGTCCTCGGCGTGGAGCACGCCGCGGCGGGGCTGGAAGTGGTTCACCGGCGGGGCTCCCGGGCTGGCTGGAAGACGTCCGAGGGCGGCGCCTTCTCGGGCGCGCCCGCCGCGCGCGGCGGGGCCTTCACGCCGCAGGCGCCCAGCTGGGCCGCCAGCGCCAGCGCCAGGGCCAGGGCCGCCAGC
>JAJYAW010000009.1 GCA_021779335.1 Myxococcales bacterium
CGCGGCGCCCGCCGCCGCGTCGTGCCGGTAGGCGAGCGCTCGCGCCGCGTCCCAGCGCGCCCCCTCCACGTCGAGCCGGGACGGCCCGCGGTCGCGCAGGCGGACCAGTTCCCGCAGCAGCTCCGACACGGCGGCCGGGAGCCGGGCGGCCGGCCCGGAGAGGCTGACGCTCTCCAGCGCCGAGGCCGAGGTGGCGCTCCACCAGCCATCCACCTCGTAACCCGCTGGCTCGAAGATCCGCACCGTCCGATCCGCCAGCAGCGTCGTGAAGGTCCAGCGCCGGGCCGAGGGCTCGGCCAGATCGTCGGGGAGTCGGAGAAAGAGGGTGGCCGAGGCCTGTCTGGCGCCCGGGACGTCCTCGATGATGACGCGGCGGGCCGTGGGCCAGCGCGGCGGCGCTGACGTCGGGTCGGCGCTGCCGGGGCCCCGGCGCGGGAGTCGGCCGAAGGCCTTGCGGAGCAGGTCGAGCGCCGGCGCCGGGTCGACGTCGCCGGCCACCACGACCACCGCCCCCTCGGTTTGCTGGAGCCGTCGCAGGTAGGCCTCCCCCCAGCGCGCGCCTCCGGAGCGCTCGGGGAGGGGACCACCGGTGAGGGCCGCCTCGTAGGCCTGCCAGGGCATGGCCTCGTCCGGGGTCGGCATGCGGAGGCGCCCGGCCGAGAGCGGCTGGCCCCAGCACGCCATCGCCTCGATGAGCGCCGGCAACCAGGCCCTGGAACCACCCAGTTGCAGGACGACCCCGTCGGCGTAGGCCTTGGCCTGTGGGGCCAGGCCGCAGCCGCCGGCCTGCAGGCCGTCCCTCGCGCCCGCCAGCGCCTGCCGCGCCGCCAGCCCCTCCGAGACCCGCACGGCTCCCCCTGGGAGGCGGAGCTCGACGAAGGCGAAGGGCGCCGCGGGACGCCGCAGCACGAGGAGCTCGATCCCGTTGGGGAGCCGCTCGCGGCGGGCCGCCTCCAGGCCGGCCGGCTCGAGGAGCCGTTCCAGCTCGTCGGCGCCGGGGACGGCGGCGGCCACCGGGCTCTGGGCCACGGGCCAGGCCGCCTGGCCTTCCACCCGCGGGGGCGTGGCGTCGCCGGAGAGCGGCTGGTGGCCGCCGACCGGCGCCGCTTCCGGCGCGGCGGTCACCGTGGCGACCACGCTGGGGCCTGGGGCGATCCAGGCGTCCAGCCAGGCCCGGGCGGCCGGTCCGAACTGGGACGCCTCGTTGAGGTCGAGCCAGGCGGGCACGTCCGCCGAGCCGACGGCCCGGACCAGCCGCCCCACAGGGCCCACCCAGCCGTACTCCAGCCCCTCCTCGCGCTCCATGCGGAGGCGCCTTCGCAGGAGGGCCTCCACGGCCGGGGCCGGCCACGTCCAGGAGGCGCCGGTCCGCCGGGAGGCCTCGACGAGGGCCTGGCGAACCGGCTCGGCGTCTTCCAGGCGCTCCAGCCCGACCTCGATGACGAGGACGCTGGCCCGGTCGAGCGACTCGAGGCTCACGCCGACAAAGCTCACCTTCTGCGTCAGGTCCGGCCGGGCGGCTCGCCAGCCCAGGATCTGACGCAGCTCCCCGCCGGCCCGATCGGCGGCGGGTCCGAACCGGATCCCAGGCGCCCGCCAGGCGAGCAGCAGCCGTGGCTTCGCCCCCCCGGTGAGGGCGACCTCGCGGGTCGGCTGGCGCGCCGGCGGCGGCTCGCTCGAGAACCCGGGCTCGGGGGCGACCGGATGGGCTGCGTCGCCGAGCGCCCGCCCGCGCAGCGCGCCGACCACGCGGGCGGCCTCCCGCTCGGCGTCCTGGCCGGTGGAGAGCCAGAGCGTGGAGCGGTGCGGCGCCATGGAGGCGCGCAGGAAGGCGCGGACGTCGTCGAGGGTGAGCGATCGGACGCCCTCCGGCGTGGGCGCCGGCCGCCCGAAGGCCGTCCCGGCGAGCGCCAGCCGCTTCACCTCGCGGGTGGCGGCGGCGGCCGTGTCGACCTCGCGCTCCAGCCGGGAGGCCACCGCCTGCCGGCCCCGGAGGATCACCTCCTCCTGGAGACCGGCGGCCGGGTCGTCGAGGAGCTCCGAGAGGGCGGCCAGCACCGCGCCCTGGTAGGCCGGGCGGCAGCGGACGGCCAGGGTCGTCTCGTCCGCCTCGACCCCGCCCCCCAGCAGCGCCCCCGCGGCGTAGAGCTCCTCCTGCAGCGAGGCGCCTCCGCGGCCGCGGGGCGCCTGCAGCGCGGCGATGAGGGCCACCTGGGCCAGGCCGGCCTTGCCCGCGGGCTCGTCGGCGGCGCCGGCGCCCATGGCCAAGCTCACCGTGACGTCGCGCTGGCCGGGGACCTGGAAGACCGCCAGCCGAAGCCCGCTCGGCAGCACCTGGGCGTCCAGCCCGTGATCCATGGGGGGCGGCGGGATGAGCAGGGAGCGGGCGGCCGCCTGGTAGGCCATGGCCTGGCACCCTGCCAGCGCGAGGAGGGCGGAGAGGGCGGGGGCGGCCAGGCGCATGAGTTCACTCGGGCCGGGCGGGGCCGACGGAGGGGTGAGGCGCGGCGGAGGGGCGAGGCGCGACGGTGGGTCGCCATGGTAGCCGCCCGGGCTACCACCGACAAGCAGTCTCACACGACCAGGAGTGCGATCCGGGCCGGCCAGGCCGCCGCGTGCACCGGACACGACGAAGGCGCCCCCGGGGTCCCGGGAGCGCCCTCGCCTCGTCTCGCGCCCGGGCGCTCGCCGGGCTCAGGCCGGCACCGGCGCCTGGGCCGGCACCACGACCACCTTCGGCTTGTCGCTCTCCAGGTCCACCTCGACGCGCACCGTGCCGCCGCCCTGCAGGTCGCCGAAGAGGATCTTCTCGGCCAGCGCCTTCTTGAGCTCGTTCTGCACCAGCCGGGCCATGGGGCGCGCCCCCATCTTGGGGTCGAAGCCGTGCTCGGCGAACCAGGCGCGCGCGGCCGGGGTGAGCTCCAGCGTCACCTTCTTCTCGAGGAGCTGCGCCTGGAGCTCGGCCACGAACTTGTCGACGATCTTCACCACCACGTCGGCGGGCAGGCTGTCGAAGGAGACCCAGGCGTCGAGCCGGTTGCGGAACTCCGGGCTGAAGGCCCGCTCGATGGCGTTCCTGGCGTTGCCGGGCGGCGCCGCCTCCGGGCCGAAGCCGACGCGGCGGGCCGAGAGCTCGTGGGCCCCCGCGTTGGTGGTCATGATGAGCACCACGTGGCGGAAGTCGGCCTTGCGCCCGTTGTTGTCGGTCAGGGTGGCGTGGTCCATCACCTGCAGGAGCAGGTTGTAGATGTCGGGGTGGGCCTTCTCGATCTCGTCGAGCAGCAGCACCGTGTAGGGGGTCTTGCGGATGGCGTCGGTGAGCAGCCCGCCCTGGTCGAAGCCCACGTAGCCCGGGGGCGCGCCGATGAGCCGGGAGACGGTGTGCTTCTCCTGGTACTCGGTCATGTCGAAGCGCAGGAACTCCACGCCCAGGATGCGGGCCAGCTGCTTGGCCAGCTCGGTCTTGCCCACGCCGGTGGGGCCGCTGAAGAGGAAGCAGCCGGTGGGCTTCTCCGGGCTGCCCAGGCCGGAGCGCCCCAGCTTGATGGCGGCGGCGATGTGCTCGATGGCGGCGTCCTGGCCGAAGATGACCCGGCGCAGCTCCGGCTCGAGGCTGGCCAGGGAGGTCTTGTCGTCGCTGGAGACGGTGCGGGCCGGGATCTTGGCGATGGTGGCCACCACCCGCTCCACGTCGCGCGCGGTGATGCGCCGGTGGCGCTTCTCGGCCGGGCGCATCCGGTCGCGCGCCCCGGCCTCGTCGAGCACGTCGATGGCCTTGTCGGGCAGCTTGCGGTCGTTGATGTGCTTGGCGGAGAGCTCGGCGGCGGCCCGCAGGGCGCGCGGCGTGTACTCCACGCCGTGGTGGTCCTCGTAGGCCTTCTTCAGCCCCTTGAGGATGAGCACCGTGTCGGCCACCGAGGGCTCCTGGACCTCGATCTTCTGGAAGCGGCGCGCCAGGGCGTGGTCGCGCTCGAAGGTGGCCTTGTAGTCCTGGTAGGTGGTGGAGCCGATGCAGCGCAGCTCGCCGGAGGCCAGCCCCGGCTTGAGCAGGTTGGAGGCGTCCATCGACGAGCCGCTGGTGGCGCCGGCCCCCACGATGGTGTGGATCTCGTCGATGAAGAGGATGGCGTTGGGAATCTTCTTCACGCCGGCGATGACGCCCTTGAGCCGCTGCTCGAACTCCCCGCGGAACTTGGTGCCGGCCAGCAGGAGCCCCATGTCGAGCGAGTAGATGGCGGCGTCCTCCAGGATCTTGGGCACCTTCTTCTCGAAGATGCGCAGCGCCAGCCCCTCCACGATGGCGGTCTTGCCCACGCCCGGGTCGCCCACGAAGACCGGGTTGTTCTTGCGGCGGCGGCACAGCACCTGGATGGTGCGCTCCACCTCGGCGTCGCGGCCGATGAGCGGATCGATGAGCCCCTTCTCGGCGCGCTCCACCAGGTTGACGGTGAAGGCCTTGAAGGGATCCTTGACGGTCTGCGGCGGCCCGTCCTCGTCGCCGCCCTGCGGCCCGTCGCCCTCGCCGGGCGCGCCGGGCTGCGGGTTGATGCCGCCCTCCTTGGAGATGCCGTGGGCGATGTACTGGAGGATGTCGATGCGGCGCACCCCCTGCTTCTCCAGCAGGTAGACGGCGTGGGAGCCCTTCTCCCGCGTGATGGCCACCAGCACGTCGCCGGCGTTGAGCTCGGTGCGGCCCGTGCCCTGGACGTGCCAGGCGGCCCGCTGCAGCACCCGCTGGAAGGCGGCGGTCTGCTCCGGCTCCTGCTCGCCCTCGAGGGCCTCGAGGGTGCGGTCGAGGTACTCGCCGAGCTCCTTCTCCAGCAGCGGGAGGTCCGCGCCGCAGGCCACCAGCACCTCCGCCGCCACCTTGTCCTTCACCATGGCGTGGAGCAGGTGCTCCAGCGTGACGTACTCGTTCTTGCGGCGGCGCGCGTCGGCCACCGCGCCCTGGAGGGTCTGCTGCAGCTCCTTGGATACCGTCACCATCGCTACTCCGGCTCGAGCGTGCAGAGGAGCGGGAACTCCGCTTCCCTGGCCAGCGACATCGTCTTGCGCACCTTCGACTCCGCGATCTCGTAGGGATAGATACCCGCCACGCCGACGCCGTGCATGTGAACGTTCAACATGATGCGGTGCGCCGTCTCCGCGTCGTGCCTGAACACGTTGACGAGCACCCAGTCGACGAACTCCTGGGTGGTGTAGTCGTCGTTGTGGAGCAGCACCCGGTAGAGCGACGGGCGGTCCACCTTCCGGGTGGACTTGGCCCGCGGGACGACGATGGCGGTCCCGTCGCCGGGGGGGCGGGTTCGCTCGGCCATGTGGCAGGATTCTAAGGCGGGGGCGGACACGGCGCTCGCCGGGAAAGGGCCCGTCGATCCGGGCGCTTCGGGGTCCGCCCGGCGCTAGATCTTCTGGTACTTCGAGGCCGGCGCCCCGCAGATGGGGCACCGCTCCGGCGGCGGCCCGAACTCGATGTCACCGCAGACCGGGCACAGGTAGACGTCCATGGTGGAGAGGTCCTGGCCGGCCTTCATGGCCGCCAGCGCCTCCCCGAAGAGCTTGGCGTGGACCTGCTCGGCCGAGAGGGCGAACTTGAGCATGTGCTTGCCCCGGTGCCCCTCGGCCTCGGCCTGCGCCAGCATGGGCGGGTACATCTCGGTGTACTCGTAGGTCTCGCCGGCCACGGCGGCCTCGAGGTTCTGCAGGGTGGTGCCCACGCCGCCCATGTTGGCGAGGTGGCCGAGCGCGTGGATGGTCTCGGCGTCGGCGGCGGCGCGGAAGAGCCGGGCGATCTGCGGGAAGCCCTCCTTCTCGGCCTGGCGGGCGAAGGCGGTGTACTTGCGGTTGGCCTGGCTCTCGCCGGCGAAGGCGGTGGCCAGGTTCTCGGTGGTGGTCGGCACGGTGGTCCCCTCGGTCCAGTGGTGGGCGCCCATCCTAGCCGAAACGGCGCCGGACCGGCCGTGCCGGGCCCCGGCGCGCTCAGATGCCGGCGGCCCGCGCGGCCTCGGCGGCGCTGGGCACCGGGTGCCTGCGGCGGGCCCGGTGGTGCGCCAGCACCTCGGCCAGGTGCTGGCCGGTGTAGGAGCCCTTCACCGCGGCCACCTCCTCCGGCGTCCCCTCGGCGATGACCCGGCCGCCCTCGTCGCCCCCCTCGGGCCCCAGGTCCACCACCCAGTCGGCGCACTTGATGACGTCCAGGTTGTGCTCGATGACCAGCACGGTGTTGCCGGCGTCGACGAGCCGGTCCAGCACGGTGAGCAGGCGGCGCACGTCCTCGAAGTGCAGGCCGGTGGTCGGCTCGTCGAGGATGTAGAGCGTCTTGCCGGTGCCCACCCGGGCCAGCTCGCGCGACAGCTTGATGCGCTGCGCCTCGCCGCCGGAGAGGGTGGGGGAGGGCTGGCCCAGCTTGAGGTAGCCGAGCCCCACGTCCACCAGCGTGGTCAGGATGCGCACGACCTCCTTGTGCGCCGCGAAGTGCTCCATGGCCTCGGTGATGGAGAGGTCCAGCACCTCGGCGATGTTCTTCCCCTTGAACTGCACCCGCAGCGTGGCGTCGTTGAAGCGCTTGCCGCCGCACACCTCGCAGGGCACCAGCACGTCGGCCAGGAAGTGCATCTCCACCAGCTTCATGCCGTCGCCCTGGCAGGCCTCGCAGCGGCCGCCCTTGACGTTGAAGCTGAAGCGGCCGGGCTGGTAGCCGAAGGCGCGCGCCTCGCTGGTCTGCGAGAAGACGTCGCGGATGAAGTCGAAGAGCTTGGTGTAGGTGGCCGGGTTGGAGCGCGGGGTGCGGCCGATGGGCTGCTGGTTGATGTCGATGAGCTTGTCGACGGCCTCCGCGCCGGAGAGGCCGCGGTGCCGGCCGGGCACCTCGCGCGTGCCGGTCAGGAGCCGGGTCAGGGCCGGCCGGAGCACCGCGTTGACCAGGGTGGACTTGCCGGCGCCGGAGACGCCGGTGACCGCCACCATCCGCCCCAGCGGCAGGGCCACGGTCACGTCCTTCAGGTTGTTCTCGGTGGCGCCCAGCACCGTGAGCGCGCCGCGGTCCTCGGTGCGCCGCCGCGCCGGCAGCGGGATCTCGCGCCGGCCGGAGAGGTAGGCGCCGGTCAGCGAGGCCGCGTCGGCCTTGACCTGCTCCGGGGTCCCCTGGCTCACGATCTCGCCGCCGTGGGCGCCGGCCCCGGGGCCGAAGTCCACCAGCCAGTCGGCCTCGGCCATCGTCTCCTCGTCGTGCTCCACCACGATGACCGAGTTGCCGATGTCGCGCAGCCGCTTCAGGGTGGCCAGCAGCTTGCCGTTGTCGCGCTGGTGCAGGCCGATGGAGGGCTCGTCGAGGATGTAGATGACGCCGGTGAGCTCCGAGCCCATCTGCGAGGCGAGCCGGATGCGCTGGCTCTCGCCGCCGGAGAGCGAGGGGCCGGGCCGGTCCAGGGTCAGGTAGCCCAGGCCCACGTCGAGCAGGAACTTGAGCCGGTTGCGGATCTCCTTGAGGAGCTCCTCGCCGATCTGCGCCTCGGCGCCCTCGAGGCCGAGGCCGCCCAGCCAGGCGTGGGCCTCGCCGATGGTGCGCCGCGACAGGTCGACGATGCCGAGCCCGCGCACCCGGACGGCCCGGCTCTCCGGCTTGAGCCGCTCGCCGCCGCAGGTGGTGCACGGCTTGTCGGAGAAGTAGCGCATGTAGTAGCGGCGCATGGCCTCCGAGCCGGTGGAGCGGAAGCGCCGGTAGAGCTGGTTGACCACGCCCTCCCACTCGATGCGGAGCCCCTTCTCCTTCAGGGCGGCGGTCCCGAGCATGACGAGGTCGCGGTCGCGCCTGGAGAGCTTGCCCCAGGGGGTGTCGAGGTCCAGCTTGAGCGAGCGGGCCAGGTGCTCGACGAACTCGAAGGTCCAGCCCTCGCCGCGCTCCATGCCGGAGGCCCACGGCTCGACCGCGCCGTCGCGGATGGTGAGCGTGGGGTCGGGGATGATCAGGTCCGGGTCCATCTCGGCCCGGGTGCCCAGCCCCTGGCAGTCCGGGCAGGAGCCCATGGGGCTGTTGAAGGAGAAGTTGGTGGGGGCCAGCTCGCCGAAGGAGAGGCCGCAGGCGTGGCAGGCGTTCTGCTCGGAGAAGAAGCGGTCGTGCTTCTTGTAGCCCTCCGGATCGACGCCCGGGCCGACCTTCTGCTCCTTGTCGGCGTCGGCGACGATGAGCGTGCCCTGGCCCTCGCGCAGCGCCGTCTCCACCGAGTCGGTGAGCCGGGCGCGGATCGCGTCCTTCACCACCAGCCGGTCCACCACCAGCTCCACGTCGTGCTTCAGCTTCTTGTCGAGGGAGAGCCGGTCGGTGAGCTGGTGGAGCATGCCGTCCACCCGCACCCGCGCGAAGCCGCGCTGCTGCACGTCGCCGAGCAGCTCCTTGTACTCGCCCTTGCGGTTCTGGACGAGCGGCGCCAGGACCAGGATGCGCGAGCCCTCCGGCATCGCCAGGATGGTGTCCACGATCTGCTGGGCGGTCTGCTTGCCGACCTGCCGGCCGCAGGATGGGCAGTGCTGCACGCCCAGGGAGGCGTAGAGGACGCGCAGGTAGTCGTGCACCTCGGTGATGGTCCCCACCGTGGAGCGCGGGTTGTTGGAGGCCGCCTTCTGCTCGATGGAGATGGTGGGCGAGAGGCCCCGGATGGTGTCGTACCTGGGCTTCTCCATCTGCCCCAGGAACTGCCGGGCGTAGGAGGAGAGCGACTCGACGTAGCGGCGCTGCCCCTCGGCGTAGAGGGTGTCGAACGCCAGCGACGACTTCCCCGAGCCGGAGACCCCGGTGAAGACCACCAGCTTCTTCTTGGGGATCTCCAGCGTGACCGACTTGAGGTTGTGCTCGCGGGCGCCCTTGACGACGATGAACTCGGGCTCGCTCATTGGACGGTGTTCTTAACGCGCCGCCCGGATCGGGGCCACCGCCATCGACGGCGCGCGCCGTCCCTTCCGCTGCCCCGCGGAAGGTGGTAACACCGCGCCACTCATGGAGAACCTCGGCACGCCCCTGCCGGTCCCCGGCCGGGCCCGGGCGCGCGCCCTGCTCTTCGGCGCGGGCGTCCTCTTCGGCCTGTCGGCGGTGCTCGCCAAGCTCGCCTCCCGCGGCGGCCTCATGAGCGGCGGGCAGGTCACGCTGGTCCGCTTCCTGGTCGGTATCGCGGCGGTGGGGACCCTCTTCGCGGCGCGCCCCGGCACCTTCCGCCCGGTCCGCTACGGGCTGCTCGCCTCGCGCGGCCTCTTCGGCGGCCTGGCGGCGCTGCTCTACTTCCTCTCCATCGAGCTCATCCCGGCGGGCGAGGCCACGCTCCTCAACAACATGTTCCCCATCTTCGCGGTGCTCATCTCCTTCTTCCTGCTCGGGGAGCGGCCCACCGCCCACCTGGCGGTGGCGCTGCTGGTGGCCTCCGTCGGCGTCTTCCTGGTGCTGGGAGGCGGCCGCATCGGCCTCGGGCTGGGCGCCGGGGAGCTGCTCGGCCTGGCCTCGGCGGTCTTCGGCGGGGCCGCCGTCACCTCCATCCGGGCGCTGCGCGCCACCGACAACGCCCCCACCATCTTCCTCGCCATGGCGCTCGGCGGGGTGCTGGTCTCCATCCCGTTCGGCCTCGGCCCCTGGCCGAGCCAGCCGGCGCCCTGGCTGGCGGCCGGCGGCGTGGGGCTGGTGGCCTTCCTGGCGCAGCTCCTCATGACCGAGGCCTACGGCGCCCTGTCGGTGGCCGAGGCGGCCCTCTGGCAGCAGCTCACCCCCATCGCCTCGTACGCCCTGGCGCTCTCCATCGGGGAGGAGCTGACCGGCGCGGCCGCGGTGGGCGTGCTGCTCGGCATCGCCGGCGTGGTCTACGGCTCGCTGCTGGGGCACCGCTCCAGGCCGGGCGCCGATCCGGCGCTGCGGGCGGCGGCCGCCGGCATCGCCACCGAGGAGCCGTGAGCCCGGCCGCGCGCGGGCGGCTGCTGCTGCTCGGCAGCGCCGTCTCCTTCGGCCTGATGGCGGTGCTGGCGCGCCGCCTCGCCAGCACGCACGCGTTCACGGCCGGCCAGCTCTCGGTCATCCGCTTCGCCGCCGGCGCCGCCTTCTCGCTGGCGGCCTTCCGGCTCGGCCTGGCCCGCTACGCCCCCGTCAACCGGCGCCTCCTCTGGTCGCGCGGCCTCTCCGGCGGCGTCGTGGTGGTGCTCTACTTCCTGGCGCTGGCGCGCATCCCGGCCGGCGAGGCCGGGCTGCTCTACAACCTCTTCCCCGTCATCGCCACGGCGCTCGCCGTGCCCGCCTTCGGCGAGCGGCCCACCGTGCACCTCCTGCTGGCGCTGCTGCTGGCCACCGCCGGGGTGGCGCTGGTGCTGGGCGGCGGCACGCTCCGGCTCGGGCTCGGCGGCGGCGAGGCCCTGGCGCTCGGGGCGGCCTTCTTCGCGGCCGTCTCGGCCGTCACCATCCGCTCCATGCGGGCCACCGACAACGCCGCCACCATCTTCTTCTTCTTCTGCCTGGGCGGGATCCCGGTGGCCCTCCCGTTCGCGCTCGACCCCTGGACGCTGGCGCCGGGCCCCTGGGCGGTGGCGCTCCTCATGGCGCTCTGCGCCTACGCGGCCCAGGTGCTGATGGCGGAGGCCTACGGCGCGCTCACCGTGCCCGAGGCGGCCATCTGGCTGCAGCTCACCCCCATCGCCCAGGTGGTGCTGGCGGTGCCGCTGCTCGGCGAGGTGCTCCCGCCGGCGTCGCTGCTCGGCGTGGCGGTGGGCGTGGCCGGGGTGGCCTACGGCTCGGTCCTGGGGAGCCGCCGGGCCGCGCCTCCGCCCGGCTGACCGGGCCGGGTGGGGCTCGGGGCCTGCGCCGCCGGGGAGGCAGCCCCGACGGGTCGCCGCCGCCCGCCGGGCGGACCGCGCGCTAGAGTCGCCCCCGCCGCGCGACCCACCACCCCGGAGCCCACATGCGCCTCGCCGCCGCCGCCCTCGTCCTCCTCCTCGCCTCCACCGCGCTCGCCCGCGAGGTGGCGGGCGTCAACGTGCCCGAGACCGCCGCGCTGGGCGACCGGACGCTCCAGCTCAACGGCGCGGGGCTGCGCTCCAAGTTCTTCGTCAAGGTCTACGTGGGGGCGCTCTACCTGGGGCAGAAGGCGGCCAGCGCGGACGCCATCCTGGGGGCCGACGCCCCCTGGCTCGTGACCATGACCTTCAAGCGCGGCGTGGGGAAGGGGCAGATCATGGACGCCTTCAAGGAGGGGTTCGAGAACAACTCCAGGGCCGACCTGCCCGCCATCCTCCCCGGGCTCGCCAAGGTGGGGGAGGGCCTGAAGGACTTCAAGGAGGGCGACGTCTTCACCATCGCCTACGTGCCGGGCGCCGGGGCCACCCTCACGCCGCCCGGCGGCGCGCCCATCACGGTGGAGGGGAAGAAGTTCGGCGACGCCCTGCTGCGCAACTGGCTGGGCCCGAAGCCGGCCGACGGCGACCTGAAGGCCGGGATGCTGGGCGAGTAGCCGCCGCGTCCCGCGCCCCGCTTGACCGACGTGCTCCTCGTCCTGGTCACGACGCCGTCGCCGGAGGTGGCGGCCGGGCTGGCGCGCGCGCTCGTCGAGGCGCGGCTGGCCGCGTGCGGCAACGTCGTCCCAGGGGTGCGCTCCATCTACCGGTGGCAGGGGGCGGTGTGCGACGAGGCCGAGGCGCTGCTGGTCCTCAAGACCACCCGCGGCCGGTTCGAGGCCCTGCGCGACGAGCTGCTGCGGCGCCACCCCTACGACGTGCCGGAGGTGCTGGCGCTGCCGGTGGAGGCGGGGAGCGCGGCCTACCTGGCCTGGGTGGCGGAGCAGGTCGCCTGAGCGCGTGAAGGGCCGGGCCCGCGAGGACCCGGCCCACCGGCGACGCGGCGCGCCGCCCGCGGGCGGCTGCGGGTCGCCGAGCTACTTCCTGCGGTCGCCGAAGAGGCGCAGCAGGGACAGGAACAGGTTGATGAAGTCGAGGTACAGGGTCAGGGCGCCCGCGATGGGCGCCGCCGCGACGCTGCCGCCGCCGTTCCGCGCGAAGACGCGCAGCTTCTGGGTGTCGTAGGCGGTCAGGCCAGTGAAGACCACCACCCCGGCGCAGGAGATGACGAAGCTCATGGCGCTGGACTGGAGGAACATGTTGACCAGCGCGGCGATGACCACGCCGACGAGCCCCATCATGAGGAAGGAGGACCAGCTCGTGAGGTCCTTCTTGGTGACCGTGCCGTACAGGCTCATGGCGCCGAAGGTGCCGGCCGTGACGCCGAAGGCCAGCGCCACCGAGGTGCCGGTGTACATGAGCAGGACGATGGAGAGGGTGGCGCCGTTCAGGGCCGAGTAGAGCAGGAAGAGGCCGCCGGCCGCCGCCGCGGAGAGCCGCTGCACCATGGCCGAGATGGCGATGACCAGGCCGAACTCGGCGAGCATGAGGCCGTAGAAGATCCACTTGTTGAAGGGGACGGCGCCGCTCACCAGGGCGTCGGCGGTGACCCAGGCCACGCCGGTGGTCACCAGCAGCCCCAGCGTCATCCAGCGGTAGACGGAGGCGATGAAGGTCCGCTCGGCGCCCTCGACCTGGTAGGGGGCGGCCTGGGGGCGGAGGGTGTAGGCGGGCTGGGTCGGTCTCGGATCGAAGGGCATGGTCTCTCCAATAACACGGGCGGTGGCCGGTCTCTTCCTCGGGCGGCCTCGGCCCCGCCGCGCCGCGCCGCGGGCGGAGCCGTCTCCTGGGGGACTGCGTAACACCCGGGCTGCCCGGGTCAAGCCGAAAGCCCCAAGAGCGCCGGGCGCCGGGGGTGGCCGCGGCGCGCCCCCGGGCCGCCCGGGCTCACCTCTTCTTGAACAGGCGCTCCAGCGCGTCGCGCGGATCCTCGCTCTGGACCGGGGCGTCGCCGAAGAGGGCGGCCAGCCGGTTGCGCGCGTCGTCGGAGCGGTGCCGGCGGCGCGGCGCCCCGTCGCCGAGCTGGTACAGGTCGCAGGCGTTGGAGCCCTCCTTGTCGACGATCCGCTCGGCGTGGGGCTCGCGGCACTGGTTCCCCGCCGCCTCGTCGTAGTGCCGGCAGTTGAGGCAGCGGTGCAGGTCGGCGTCGCACTCGGGGCAGGTGGTGCGGCGCCCGATGGGGCCGTCGAAGGCGAGCTCCGCGCCGCACCCGTAGCACGTGGTCTTGACCATGGCGCTATCATGGAGCCGCGCGCGGGCGCCTTCAATGAGAGACCCCATCCCGTTCGGGAGGTACCTCCTGCTGGAGCGGCTCGCCATCGGCGGGATGGCCGAGGTCTGGCTGGCGGAGGTGCGCGGCGAGCCGGGCCGACGCTACGCCGTGAAGCGGCTCCTCCCCACCCTGGCCGACGACCCGGCCTTCGTCACCATGTTCCTCGACGAGGCCCGCATCGGCGCCCAGCTCGACCACCCGGGCATCGTCCCGGTCCACGACCTGGGGCGCGAGGGGGCCGGCTACTTCATGGCCATGGACTACCTGGCCGGGCAGGACCTGCGCGCCCTGCTGGCCCGCCTGCGCCACGACGGCTCGCGCCTGCCGGTGGCGCTCTCCGCCTTCGTCCTGGCCGAGGCGGCCCGCGCCCTGGACCACGCCCACCGGGCCCTCGGCCACGACGGCGCGCCGCTCCACGTGGTGCACCGCGACCTCTCCCCCGCCAACGTGCTGCTCGGCTACGACGGCCGGGTGGCGGTCATCGACTTCGGCATCGCCCAGGCAGCCTTCCGCGCCCACCGCGAGGGCGCGGTGCTGCGCGGCAAGTTCGGCTACCTGTCGCCCGAGCAGGTGCGCGGCCTCCCGGTGGACCGGCGCGCCGACGTCTTCTCGCTGGGCGCGGTGCTGCACGAGCTCCTGACCGGCCACCGGCTCTTCCACGGCCCCTCCGACCTGGCGGTGCTGGAGCGGGTGCGCGCGGCCCAGGTCCGGCCGCCCTCGGAGCGCAACCCGGCCGTGCCGCCGGCCCTCGATGCGGTGGTCCTCTCGGCGCTGGCGCGCGACCCGGCCGAGCGGCTCCCCTGGGCCTCCGCCCTGGCCGAGGCGCTGGCCCCCTTCGCCGACCCGCGGGGGCGGGCCTCCCTGGCGCAGGAGCTGGCCACCCGCTTCCCGGCGGAGCTGGCCGAGGAGCGGGCGCGCGCCCCGCGGCGGGGCGCTCCGGCGCCGCCTCGCGGCGACGCCTGAAGGGCGGGTGCGCCCCGGGGGGGGGCTCAGTTCCGCAGGGCGCCGTGCAGGGCGCTGAAGAGCTCGTCGTGGCCCGGGGGGGACTCGGCCAGGTCGGCCGAGAGCACCGCCACCGTCTCGACGTCGAGCCGGATGCGCTCCCAGTCCTCGGCGGCCACCGAGAGGAAGGCCTCGCTGACGCGAGGGTCGAACTGGGTGCCGGCGCAGCGGGTGATCTCGGCGCGGGCCTCGGTGAAGGGCTTGGCCTTGCGGTAGGGCCGGTCGCTCGTCATGGCGTCGAGCGTGTCCACCACGTGGAAGATGCGGGCCCCCACCACGATCTCCTCGCCCTTGAGCCCCGAGGGGTAGCCGGTGCCGTCCCACTTCTCCTGGTGCTGCAGCACGATGGTCGAGGCGGGGCGCAGGTAGTCCACCCGCTGCAGGAGCGCCCACCCCAGCTCCGGGTGGCGCTTCATCTCGGTCCACTCCTCGGAGTCGAGCGGGCCGGGCTTGAGGAGCACGCGGTCGCGCACGCCGATCTTGCCGATGTCGTGGAGCAGCGCGCCGTGCTCGATGGTGGTGAGCTCCGGCTCGTGCATGCCCATGGCCTGCGCCAGCCGCCGCGCGTAGAGCGAGACGCGCCGCGAGTGCCACTGGGTCTCGGCGTCGCGGTAGTCGAGCGCGGCGATGAGCCCCTCCAGCAGCGCCTGGGTGCGGTGGCGCACCATCTCCTCGAGCCGCAGGTTGATCTCGCGGAGCTGGGCGTTCTGGCGCTGGTTCTCGCCGTTGAGCCGCTCGTTCTCGCGCCGCAGCCGGGACGCCTCGGCCGCCTGGTTCACCGTGGCCAGCAGCTCCTGCTGGTGCCAGGGCTTGGAGATGATGCGGAAGACCTCGCCCGAGTTGACCGCCTGCAGCGCCACCCGGAAGTCCTCGGCGGCGGTGCAGAGGATGCGCACCGCGCCCGGCACGCGCTCCCGGATCTGCTTGAGCAGGGTGATGCCGTCCATGCCCGGCATCATGTAGTCGCTGATGACCACCACCGGCTGGTCGGTCTCGAGCGCCGCCAGGGCCTGATCCGGGGAGAGGTAGCACCGCGGGTCGTAGCCGGCGCTCTCCAGGATTCGCGAGAGCGCCTTCAGGATGAGATCGTCGTCGTCGACGATGAGGACGCGGTCCGCGGTCACGGAGGCGCAGCAGACCACGCCCGCCGGCGCCCCGCAAGGCGCGACGGACCGTCCGGCGCCCTCGGCCGGGCGGCGCGCCCCCCTCCCACCCAGGCACCTGGAAGGGCGCTGTCCGGATGGGCCGAACCCGGTTAGAGACTGGCGGCATGGAACGCCCGCCCGACCCCGATCCGCAGGAGACCCGCGAGTGGCTGGAGGCGCTCGACGGCGTGCTGGCGCGCGAGGGGCCCGCGCGCGCCCACGACCTCGTCGAGCAGCTCATCGACCGGGCGCGCCGCGCCGGCGCCGACCTGCCGTTCTCGGCCAACACCGCCTACGTGAACACGATCCCGGTGGAGCGCCAGCCGCCGCTGCCGGGCGACTTCGAGCTGGAGCAGCGCATCCGCCACTACGTGCGCTGGAACGCCATGGCCATGGTGGTGCGCGCCAACAGGCACACCAACGTGGGCGGCCACATCGCCAGCTTCGCCTCGGCGGCCATGCTCTACGACGTCGGCTACAACCACTTCTGGCGCTCGCCCACCAGGGAGCGCGGCAGCGACCTGGTCTTCATCCAGGGCCACTCGGCGCCGGGCATCTACGCCCGCGCCTTCCTGCTCGGGCTCATCGACGAGGACCAGCTCGACCACTTCCGGCAGGAGGTGGGCGGGCGGGGGCTCTCCAGCTACCCGCACCCGTGGCTCATGCCCCACTTCTGGCAGTTCCCCACCGTCTCCATGGGGCTGGGGCCGCTCATGGCCATCTACCAGGCGCGCTTCATGCGCTACCTGGAGGACCGCGGCCTGGCGCAGACGGCCGGCCGCAAGGTCTGGGCGCTCTGCGGCGACGGCGAGATGGACGAGCCGGAGTCGATGGGCGCCATCGGCATGGCGGGCCGCGAGCGGCTCGACAACCTCGTCTTCGTGGTGAACTGCAACCTGCAGCGGCTCGACGGGCCGGTGCGCGGCAACGGCAAGATCATCCAGGAGCTGGAGAGCGAGTTCCGCGGCGCCGACTGGAACGTCATCAAGGTCATCTGGGGGCGCCACTGGGACGCGCTGCTGGCCCGCGACACCGAGGGCCACCTGGCGCGCCGCATGATGGAGGCGGTGGACGGCGACTACCAGGTGTACAAGGCCAAGGACGGCGCCTACGTCCGCGAGAAGTTCTTCAACACGCCCGAGCTCCGGGCCATGGTGGCCGACTGGTCGGACCAGGACATCTGGAACCTCAACCGCGGCGGCCACGATCCCTTCAAGGTCCACGCCGCCTACCACGAGGCCTCCCACCACGCCGGACAGCCCACCGTCATCCTGGCCAAGACCATCAAGGGCTACGGCATGGGCGAGTCGGGCGAGGCCCAGAACATCACCCACCAGCAGAAGAAGATGTCGGTGGAGGCCATCCGCCGCTTCCGCGACCGCTTCCAGCTGCCGGTCCCCGACGACCAGCTCGAGGCGGTCCCGTACCTCAGGTTCGAGCCGGGCTCGAAGGAGCTGGAGTACCTGAAGGGGCGCCGCGCCGCGCTCGGCGGCGATCGGCCGCGCCGGCGCCAGAAGGCGGAGGCGCTCCAGGTGCCGCCGCTCGTGACCTTCCAGAAGCTGCTGGACGGCAGCGGCGAGCGCGAGATCTCCACCACCATGGCGTTCGTGCAGCTCCTGCAGCAGCTGCTGCGCGATCCGGTGCTCGGCCGGCGGGTGGTGCCCATCGTCCCCGACGAGTCGCGCACCTTCGGCATGGAGGGGATGTTCCGCCAGCTCGGCATCTGGAGCCAGGTGGGGCAGCTCTACACGCCGCAGGACGCCGACCAGCTCATGTTCTACCGGGAGGACAAGGCCGGGCAGATCCTGCAGGAGGGGATCAACGAGGCCGGCGGCATGAGCGACTGGATCGCGGCCGCCACCGCCTACTCCATCCACGGCACGCCGACCATCCCCTTCTTCATCTTCTACTCGATGTTCGGCTTCCAGCGGGTGGGCGATCTCGCCTGGGCCGCCGGCGACATGCGGGCCCGCGGCTTCCTGCTGGGCGCCACCGCCGGGCGCACCACCCTCAACGGCGAGGGGCTGCAGCACCAGGACGGCCACAGCCACGTGGTGGCCGCCACCATCCCCAACTGCGTCCCCTACGATCCGGCCTACGGCTACGAGATCGCGGTCATCATCCAGGACGGGCTGCGCCGCATGCTCTCGGCGCAGGACGACGTCTACTACTACCTGACGCTCATGAACGAGAACGGCCGGCAGCCCGCCATGCCGGCCGGCGCCGAGGCCGGCATCCTGAAGGGGATGTACCGGCTGCCAGGGCTCGACGCGACGGCGGACCACGCCGGCGCCCAGCCGGGGCCGCGGCCGGCCGGCCGCCCCGAGGCGAGGCCCGGCGCGCCGCGGGTGCAGCTGCTCGGCTCGGGCGCCATCCTGCGCGAGGTGGTCCTCGCCGCGGCGCTGCTCCGGGAGGACTGGGGCGTCGAGGCCGACCTCTGGAGCTGCCCCTCCTTCACCCTGCTGGCGCGCGACGGCCTGGCCGCCGAGCGGGCCAACCGGCTCCACCCCGAGGCGCCGCCGCGGCGCGGCTGGGTGGAGCAGTGCCTGGCCGGGGCGGTGGGGCCGGCGGTGGCCGCCACCGACTACGTGCGCGGCTTCGCCGAGCAGATCCGCCCCTGGGTGGGGCGCCGCTACCTCACGCTCGGCACCGACGGCTTCGGCCGCTCCGACACGCGCGAGCAGCTGCGCCGCTTCTTCGAGGTGGACCGCCACCACGTGGCGGTGGCGGCGCTCAAGGCGCTCTCGGACGAGGGGGCCGTGCCGGCCACCACCGTGACCGCGGCGCTCGCGAAGTACGGCATCGATCCCGCCCGGCCCGATCCCTGGACCGTCTAGCCCTCAACGGAGCGACCTCAAGGCATGGCCACCATCGAAGTCAGGGTCCCCGCCATCGGCGGCTTCAAGGACGTCGGCGTCGTCGACCTGCTGGTGAAGCCGGGGGACGCCGTCGCGCTCGACGCCTCGCTGGTGACGCTGGAGTCGGACAAGGCCACCATGGACGTGCCGTCGCCGCAGGCGGGCACGGTGCGCGAGCTCAAGGTGAAGCTGGGCGACCGGGTGGGGGAGGGGAGCCTCATCCTGCTGCTCGAGGTCGCGGCGGCGGTGTCCGCGCCGCCGGTGGCCGTCCCCGCGGCGGCCCCCGCCGGCCCGTCGCCCGGTGCGCCGGCGTCGCCCCCGGTTCCGAGCCCGCACTCGAGCCCGGTCCCGAGCCCGGAGCCCGCGCCCGCCCCGACCATCCCGCCGCCGGCCGTCGTCCCGGGGATGGCGCCCCTGCCCGGCGCCGGCGCCCACGCCTCCCCCTCCATCCGAAGGCTGGCCCGCGAGCTCGGCGTGGAGCTCGCCCGCGTGCCTGGCTCGGGCCACCGGGGGCGGGTGCTGCACGAGGACGTCCTCGCGTTCGTGAAGGAGGCCCTCACCGCCCCGCGGGCGCCGGCGGCCGGCGCCGGGCTCGACCTGCTCCCCTGGCCCCGCGTCGACTTCTCGAAGTTCGGGCCGGTCGAGACCCGCCCGCTCTCGCGCCTCAAGAAGCTCGCGGGGGCCAACCTCAGCCGGAACTGGGTGATGATCCCGCACGTCACGCAGCACGACGAGGCGGACGTGACGGAGCTGGAGGCCTTCCGCGTCCGGCTCAACGAGGAGCACGCCGGGGACGGGGCCAAGGTGACGCTGCTCGCCTTCGTCATGAAGGCCTGCGTGGCGGCGCTGCGGCAGTTCCCCGAGTTCAACGCCTCGCTCGACGGCGACGCGCTGGTGCTGAAGCGCTACTACCACCTCGGCTTCGCGGCCGACACGCCGAACGGCCTGGTGGTGCCGGTGGTGCGCGACGTCGACCAGAAGGGCGTGCTCCAGCTCGCCCGCGAGCTCGGCGAGCTGGCCGGGAAGGCGCGGGCGGGGAAGCTCACGCCGGCCGAGATGTCGGGCGGCTGCTTCTCCGTCTCCAGCCTGGGCGGCATCGGCGGCACCGCCTTCACGCCCATCATCAACGCGCCCGAGGTGGCCATCCTGGGCGTGTCGAGGAGCGTCACCAGGCCGGTCTGGGACGGCCACGCCTTCCAGCCGCGGCTCGTGCTGCCGCTCTCGCTCTCCTACGACCACCGGGTCATCGACGGCGCGGCCGCGGCCCGGTTCACCAGCCACCTGGGGGGGCTGCTGGCGGATCTGCGGAGGGTGCTGCTGTAGGCGGGGCGGGCTCCGGCAGGCGGGCCCGCACCTCGGCCAGGAAGGCCTCCGGGGCGTCCGGCGTCAGCACCACCGGGCCGCCGTCGGTCTCCAGCAGCACCATGGGCCCGGGGCGCCAGGCGTAGAGCCGGAAGGCGCCCAGGGCCGGCGAGGCGAAGCGCCCGAAGGCGACCCCGCCAGGCAGGCTGGTGCCGGCCGTGCGGGTCCAGCCTCGCCGCTGGTCCGCCGCCAGCGCCGACACCCGGCGCACCTCGGCGAGCGGGATGACGACGTCGGCGAACCAGCGCCGCTCCACCACCACCGCGTCGCCGGTGACGCGCGCGGCCCGCGGCGTGGCGCCGGCGATGGCGACGAAGATCCCGCCGGCGAGCAGCGCCGCCGCCGAGAGCACCACGGCCGCCGCGCCGCGCCGACCCCG
>JAJYAW010000010.1 GCA_021779335.1 Myxococcales bacterium
CGGCGGAGCCCTCGACGAGTCCGATGAAGGCGTTGGTGGCGCCGAGCGTCGTCAGGAAGGCGGGGAGGAGCGGGAAGATGGCCTCGCTCGAGACGTCGGTGAAGAGGCTGACCAGCCCGAGGCCGACCACGACCCTGGGGAGCCGCGAGGGCCGCCGCCCCGGCGCCGGCTGGGTCGGCGGCGTGGCCTGGAGGCGGGGCTCGTTGGGAGGCGGCATGGGTCATCCCCAGCGCGGACGAGGCCGGGGCGAAAACCGTAGACGTGCGCCGGACCGCGGGCAACTGCGCGTGGCGGCGCACCCGCGCGGGCCGCGCAGCGCGCGTCGTGAGGCGGCTCGAGCGCCAGGGCGCGAGGCGCGAGGTCGGTCCTCAGTGCGCCGCGGCGCCGTCCCGCTCGGTGGCCATGGCCACGCCGCTCGCCAGCACGAGCGCCACGCCGGCCAGCCCGCGCAGGTCGATCCCTTCACCGAAGAGCCGCCAGCCGATCAGGGCCGCGGTGATCGGCTCCAGGTAGGCGAGGGCTCCGGTCACCGACGAGGGGACCAGGTGGACCCCCTTGAAGAAGACCCAGGTGCCGAGCCCGCCGCAGACGGCCGAGCCCGCCACGGCGTAGAGCGTGCCGGGGCCGGCCGGCGGGATGGCGGCGCCACCGAACAGGAGCAGCAGCACGGCGCCGGAGATGATCGCGTGGAGCGGGACGAGCACGCGCGGCGGGAAGGTGCGGACGGCCACGTGGGCGGTGAGGATGTAGGTGGCGTAGAAGACGGCGCTGGTGGCGCCGATGGCCGCGGTGATGAGGACGTCGCCGCCGCCCGGCCGCCAGACCAGCAGCCCGAGGCCGAGGAAGGAGGCCGGGGCGGCCAGCCAGGCGCGGCGCGACCTCGGCTCGCCGAGCAAGAGCGGCCCGGCCATGGTCACCAGGACGGGCGCGAGGTAATGGGTCAGCTCCGCCACCGCCACCGGCCCGCGGGCCAGGGCGGTGAAGAGCAGCCCGGTGCTGCCGGCGTCGGCGAACCCCAGCCCCACCAGCGCCGCCACGGCGCGGCGGTCGCGGAGCGAGATCCCCCGGAGCACCAGCGGCAGCGGGAGCGCCATCACCACCATGGTGACGAAGGTCATCTGGACCGGCGGCAGCCCGGACGGCCGGACCACCGCCGCCCAGCCGCCCCAGAGGATGGCGCCGAGCGACACCAGGCCTACGCCGAGGAGCCGGTTCCCGCGCATTGGCGCAGCACCATGTCACCGACGGCGTCGGGCGTCGACCCTGGTCGCACCGGGTGGGGCGGGCGCTCGCTCCCTCGCGGCGCGGCCCCTGGTCCGTGGATCGTCCGGTCGAGCAGCCGGCTGGATGTCGCCGATTGATCCTGACAGGTCGCCTCTTGACAGGGTTCACGGGCAACCGGGCGCTCGAGAGGTGGAGCACGCCAGGAGCGCGATCCAGGGCTCACGGGTCCGCCGCGGAGGCCTCTGGCGCCAGGCTGGGGGCCGAGGCCGCGACCGCGTTCCTCTCCCCGAATGCGCTCCACGCGCTAGGCGAGGCCCGGGATTCGCATGAGACGACCCGACATGACCTCCGACGCCCGCCGCGATGCCACCCACCTGGCCGAGTTGCTCCGCACCGAGCACGTGGCCATGGTCGACTTCCTCCTCGCCCTCGCCGACTTCGACCGCCGCCGCGGCTGGGCTGCGCTGGGGCATGCCAGCCTGTGGTCCTTCCTTCACCATGACCTGGGGCTCTCGGCCGGAGCCGCTTTCCAGCGGAAGGTGGCGGCGGCCTTGCTCCGGCGCGTCCCGGCGATGGAGGCGCCGCTCCGGGACGGGCGGCTCTGCCTCTCCAGCGTGGCCGAGCTGGCCAAGGTGCTCACGCCGGGGAACCAGGCCGAGGTGCTGCCGCGCTTCTTCGGGAAGTCGACGCGCGAGGCGAGGGACGTGGTGGCCGCCATCGCGCCGCGTGAGGTCGTTCCGGCTCGGGTGGTGGTGACTGCGTTGGCCTCGGTGGCGAGCGGGAGAGCCTCGTTTCTGACGTCAGAAACCGGCGCGACCCATCCCGGCCGGGATCCCAGGCTCGGCGCGCCCCCGGCTCCGAAACCGGAAGCGAGCCCCGATCCGACCTCGAGCCCGACCCCGAGCCCGACCCCGAGCCCGAGCCCGAGCCCGACCCCGCCCCCGGCACTGCCCTCGAGTTCGGCGACGGCCCCTGTACAGGTCCCGGCCGAGGCCCTGGTGCAGCTCTCGACTCCGGCCCAAACGGAGCCCGAAGCTCGGAGCTCGGACTCGACAGCGAGGGCGCCGGCGCCCTCGACGCGCACCGCCGTGGAGCCCCTCACCGCCGACCTCCGCCGCCTCCACGTCACGGTCTCCCGGCGGTTCCTCCGGAAGCTAGAGGCGGCTCGCAGTATCCGATCACACGCCAACCCTTCTGGCAGCATCGAAGCCCTGCTCGAGGAAGGGCTCGACCTTCTCCTGGCCCGGGAGACCAAGCGGCTGGCGGCGGCGTCCGCGAGGCCGATGGCCGCGCCGCGGCTGGCGGCGCCCGAACGCGTCCCTGCCGGAGTGCGCCGATCGGTCTGGGCGCGGGACGGGGGGCGCTGCCAGTGGCCGCTCGAGCAGGGCGGGGTGTGCGGCTCGACGTGGCAGGTGGAGCTCGATCACGTCCTGCCTCGGGCGCGGGGCGGGCCGTCGACGGCGGAGAACCTTCGCCTGCTGTGCCGCGCCCACAACGCCGAGGCGGCGCGCCGGGTCTACGGAGAGGCGTGGATGGCTCGGGCCCGGACCCACGAAGGCGCGTGAGCCGCTCGAAAAGAAGACGGGCCCCCCGATTCCTCGGAAGGCCCGTCCAGTGTGGCTCCCCAGCCTGGACAGGTCACGAACTGACCGGCTCCTCCCCATGCGGGTGGTGGTGCCGTGGGACCGGGTCGCGCTCGGCCTGGAGCTGCCGGTCCTGCCGGGGAGGCCGCTGCCGAACCCCGTGGTGCGCGCCAGGGAGCTCCAGGCGGCCCTGGCGCAGCACGGGACGGCCGCCGAGGTGGCCAGGGCCTACGGCGTCACCAGGGCCAGCGTGTGCCAGTACTTGACGCTCCTGCGGCGGCTGCCGGCGGAGCTGCTGGCGGAGGTGGAGGTCGAGAAGGACCCGGTGAAGCTGAGTAAGCTCACCCTGCGGAGGCTCCTCAAGGCGTCGAGGGCGAAGGGGGAGGGCTGGCCTCGACAGCCGGCTGGGCGGACTTCCACCAGACGATGAGCCCCGTGGCCGCGCCGACTAGCATCCCGATCAGGCCCAACACACTCGTGTGCTCCTCCGCCGACGGTCCGCCGGCTACGAGGCCCATGGCAACCCCGGCTGAAAGGCCGAGGAAGGCGGCCAGGTAGCTCGCCCCTGGGCTTCGGGGGTCGAGCCCCCTCCAGAAGGCGAGCTCCATCAGCCCGGTGAAGATCACGCTCGGCACGATGGCCGCGACGTAGGCCACCAGCAGGATCACCGGGATCAGGACAACGGTGCCCGTGATGATCGCCATGAAGAGGAACGGCGACGACCCGAGGAGCGGGGGCGCGAAGAGCTCGATGAAGACCCGCGTGGTGCGTGTCATAGGCCGGAACCTCCCTTGCAGCGTCAGGCGTGGACTGCCTGGGACGGCTTGAAGTGGCGGTCCAGCTCGGAGGCCCACGCCACCCCGAGGCTGGCAGCGTTCTGGTTGAGCCACTCGGAGAACCGCGTGGTGCCGGTGGCCGGGCCGCTCGACACCAACAGGTTCGAGGTGAGGCCCACCACCTCGTCGGAGGTCAGGACGATGTCGCCGACCACAGCCTGGAGGAGGCGGGAGGCCAGGAGCAGGAACCAGGGTGGCACCGTGGTTACCCACGCCCTGGACGCGACGGCCCGGCGCACGAGGTGGACCAGCTCGTCGAAGCCGAGCGCCTCCGGCCCGACGGCGTCCATGGTGACGTTGGTCCTGCTCGCGCCCTGCTCCGCCGAGAGGCGCGCCATGTCCTCGACGTGGATCGGCTGGAGGCCGTAGCGCCCAGGGGCGATCCCGAAGACCGGCAGCCGGCGCAGCAGCCAGGCGATGTTGTTGATGAGGACGTCTCGCCCGCCGAAGAAGACGGCCGGGCGCAGGATGGCGTGGGACATTCCGCTCGCCGCGAGCGCCTGCTCCACCTCGGCCTTGCCCTTGAAGTACGGCAACACGGAGTCGAGCGACGGGTTGGTGATGGAGACGTGGACCACCCGCTCGACGCCCGCCTCGGCGGCCGCCTGGAAGAGCCGCCGGCTGTGCTCCACGGCGCGGGCGTGGGTGGTCGCCCCGTGGGCGAAGCGGACCCAGTAGGTGTTGTAGAGGACCTTCACGTCTGCAAGCGCCGCTCGCATGCGCGCCGGGTCCTCGAACTGGAACCGCCTCACCTCGACGCGACCGCCGAACGGGTCGGGTCGGTCAGGGTGGCCGGTGAGGGAGCAGACCCTCGCGCCGCGCTCCAGCAGGAGCTTGGAGAGGTGGAGGCCGCTGTACCCGAACGCCCCGGTGACCGCATGGATCTCACGACTCATGATGTCCTCCTGTGCTTATGATTCAGAACCTTCCGAACGATCAGCGCGCACGCGCCCCTTCGTCTGCCACTCCCAGCGTCTACTTCTTCGGCCTCTTTGGGCTGAAGGGCAGGTCCGCCATGAACGACAACGCCGCCTTGGACGAGGCCGGGTCCTTCAGGAAGCGGTTGGCCAAACTCTCGACGGTGGCGAGCAGGTCGGACATCTGCTTGAGCCGTCCGAGCACCTCGCCCTTGGCGCTCGGCTGCTCAAGGAGCTGGTGGATGGCGTCCAGGGCCGGGTCGAACTCACGGCGCTTCCGCTCCTTCATGATGCGGAAGAACATCGTCCAGACGTCCGGCTCGGTGACGTAGAAGTCACGCCGGTCGCCGGGGACCTCGACCTGACGCACCACGCCGAAAGTGCGGAGCTCGCGCAGTGACATGGAGGCGTTGCCCTTGGACATCTGGAGCCGCTCGGAGATCTCTTCCAGGCTCAGGTGCCCCTCGGTGGCCATCAGGAGCGCGTGGACCCGGGCCACGGAGCGATTGATGCCCCAGAGGGCCCCCATCGCGCCCCAGGCTTCGACGAACTGCTGGACGGTATCGTTCGAGGTCGGCTCCATCGTGTGTTCAGAATAGTCTGAACGATGGAGTCGGTCAACTGGGGCGTGCCGGCGAGCAAGTTCTTGTAGTTCCAGGGGATAAGGTCCTGACAGGGACTTCCTGCCATCGCGAGCCGCCCTGGCCCGCGATCCACCACCAACATCACGGCGTTCACCACCCGGCCCTGGCCGGCGCGGGAGACGTCCGTCCCGAGGTTCCACATGGCTCACGACATCAACAAGATGATCTACGTCGGCGAGATGCCCTGGCACGGGCTCGGCGTGCGGCTCCCCGCCCGCGCCAGCTACGAGGAGATCGTCCAGGCCGCCGGCTTCTACGAGGCGGTCGAGAAGGACGTCTACGTCCCGCCCTTCCGCGCCCCCATCCCCGACAAGAAGGCGCTGGTCCGGGGCGACAGCGGCGAGTACCTGGCCGTGGTCGGCAAGGGCTACGAGGTGGTCCAGTTCTCCGAGGTGGCCCGCACCCTGGTCGAGGCGGCCGGCGACGTGAAGGCGGTCTTCACCACCGCCGGCACGCTCGGCCCGGTCGGCATCAAGGGCTGGCTGCTCGGCGAGCTCCCCGACCCCATCAAAGTGAAGGGCGACCCGTCGCCCATCAGGAAGTACGTCCTCGGCACCACCGGCCATGACGGCGTCACCGCCGTGGTCATCAAGAACGTGGCCACCCGGGTGGTCTGCGCCAACACCTTGGGCGTCGCCCTGGGCGAGCGCGGCGGGGCCACCTGGCGCATCCAGCACACCGCCAACGCCAAGCAGCGGCTCGACGAGGCCGGCCGGGCCTTCCGCCGCCTGGCCGAGTCCTACGTCCGGTTCGGTGAGCTGGCCAACGTCCTGGCCACCACGCCGTTCACCGACCAGCAGCTCCTGGCCACCATCGACCGGGTGCTCCCCGTGCCCAAGGATGACCGGGACCACGGCCGCCTGGAGGCCGAGCGCGGCAAGGTGGTCCAGCTCTTCGAGACCGCCATCGGCATCGAGCGGGTGCGCGGCACGGCCTGGGCCGCCTTCCAGGGCTGGACCGAGTACGCCGACCACCACCGCCTGGTGCGCGACACCGGCCGGGAGGACCCGCGCCGCGCCCGGCTGGCCTCCATCTGGATGGGCCGGGCGGCGGGGCTCAAGCAGGCCGCCCTGTCGGCCATCACCGAGGAGGCCGGCATCCAGATGCTGGCCGCGTAGACGCGACGCATGCGACGCCAGCGTCGCCTGCCTGCAAGTGTTGTCGGCTACCGCAGCTCCTCCGCCTCCACCTTCGGCGGGCCCGCCGGAACGGAGGAGCTCGTGCTCCCAGTCGCGCTGCTGTTGAACAAGACCCTGCTCAAGAAGGTCGTGGTCGCCGTGCTCATCGCGGCGGCCGAGGTCGTCCTGTCGGGGCCGGCGAAGGGCAAGGTGAAGCGGTAGCCGTGGGGCCCCTGGCCGGTGCTGGCGGGGGCCTCGTTTCAAGTAGCTGGTGCTAGTAGGGCAGATCGACCCCGGCTCTCTTCAGGACGGCCTCGTAGTGGCCGAGGAGTTCGTCAAGGCGCTGAAGTACGATCCCGAGGTTGGACGACGCCCCATCGACATCGCCCATTCGAAGGGAGTTTGCCGCGTCGGCAACATCGCCCCGAAGCGAGTGAAGCGAGTCCCCTTGGACCAGCACTCCCGGGAACTTTCGGTCCGGCATCTTCACGATGGCCTGGTTCACCGCTGGATCCAGCACGACCGCAGGTGGGAACGAAGTAGCGGTGCGACCGTCCTGCGTCGTCTCCAGCTTGACTACCGATCTGGACAACAGCCGCACCCGGTCGGGAGCGTTCTCGAAGTTGCAGACTTCGACCGAAGCCCCTTCGAGCTGACGGCTGGCTATGTCGCGGATCTCAAGCCCGTGACTTTCCGGCCCGTCCGAGAAGTAGACGTCCTTCACGCCGAGGAATCGCAAGCGCACAACCACGTCCGTCTCGCGGTGGCGAAGCCCGAGCTCTGCGTAACGCTCTTCGCCCTCTCCCTCACAGTGAAAGCTCACGACCTCGTGCTTCCATGCTTGAGGAAGGATCGGATGGTCCGGGTCAGCCTTGCGGGTCATCGGTCGTCTCGCGGGTGGTGTGTTCGCGCCGAGACTAACAGTGCACCAACGCCCGCGCCGCACACAAGAGTCAGTTCAACTCGACGAAGGTCCCCGCTCATGGTGAGCGCGGGGCCTTCGTCGTTCATGGGCGCGCACGCGCCCGAGGAGCAGCACCATGACACCCGAGGCGAAGAAGGCGCTTTACAGGCAGCTCTCCCAGCCGTTCCCGGAGGAGGCCATCGAGCGCACCGACGGCCGCCAGACCGGCAAGGGCTACTCGACCACCGGCATCAAGGCGCAGTTCATCATCAACCGGCTCAACGAGGCGCTCGGCATCGGCGGCTGGCGCACCCACCGCAAGGTGGTGGTGAAGGAGCTGAACACCAACTCCGGCCGCAAGGCTTACGAGGCGGTCTGCGACCTGGTGCTGGAGCTCGGCGAGTGGATCGACGGCACCTTCGTCCCCTTCGCCGAGGCGCTGGCCGACGGCGGTCACATCTCCACCTCCGAGGCCGACGCCAGGAAGGGCTCGTTCAGCAACGCGCTCAAGAAGGCGGCCGCCGCGTTCGGCGCGGGCCGGCAGGCCTACGAGGGCACCATCGACGACGACAACGTGCCCGCCGACGAGCAGCCCGAGCCCCAGCACCAGCCGCCGGTGCGCCAGGTGCAGGGCCAGGTCGCCACCCAGCGGCCGAGCATCTCGATGGCCCCCCGGCCGCCGAGCACGCCGCGCAGCAGGCTCACCTCGAAGCAGCTCGCCGCGCTGATCGCCATCAGCAGGAAGCTGGGCACGGACCTCTCGCAGTTCCGCCAGGAGGTCCGGTCCCGCTTCGGCACACAGATCGAGTTCATCACGAAGAGCCAGGCCAGCGAGCTCATCGGCGAGATGTCGAACGGCGGGCTGCACCACCAGGGCGACGGCGAGGCCGAGATGGCGGAGCCGGGGGCAGAGGGCTGACCGTGGCCGACCTCGACCAGCTCCGGGACGGGTTGCACATCTCCGTCTCGCAGATCCGCACCTACTTGCGCTGCCCGCGCTCCTTCGAGCTGCGCTACGTCCTGGGGGCCCAGCCAGCTTTCAAGCCGGTGCCGTTCGCCTTCGGCACCAGCTTCCACGCCGCCCTGGCGCGGTTCTATCTGGCCGTGAAGGAGGAGGGCGCACCGCCGCCGCTCCAGCTCGTCAACGACGCCTTCCGCGACGCCTGGCAGCGGGAGCTGGAGTCCGACCTCCCGCTCCAGGCCGACGACGACGAGCCGGCCGACACCGGCGCGCTCGTGGACAAGGGCACCGAGATGCTGGCCGTCTTCCACGACCACGCCGTGAAGAACCTCGACGGCGTGAAGGTGGAGGCGGTGGAGCAGCCGTTCTCGGTCTCCCTCACCGACCCCGACACCGGCGTCGAGATGGAGGAGAAGCTGGTGGGCGCGCTCGACCTGGTGATGAAGAAGGGCCGCAAGCGCCAGATCGTCGAGCACAAGAGCAGCGCCAGGAAGTTCAGCGACGACCAGATCAAGTACGACATCCAGCCGACCGCCTACCGGCTCGCCGGGAAGGCCATGGGGATGGGCGACGTGAAGGTCACCTACCAGATCGTCACCAAGGCTAAGTCGTCGATGCTCCAGATCGTGGACCTCGACCGCAACGAGGAGGACGAGCTGGAGTTCCAGCGAGTGGCGGTCGGCGTCATGCGTGCCGTGGACGCCGGGGCCTTCATGCCGGTGAGGGGCTGGCAGTGCCGAGGCTGCCCGCACCAGCACGTCTGCCGCCCTCCGCGCCCGAAGCTGGCGGCGGCGGGGTGAAGTTGCAGGTGGGGATGCAGGTCCGCGACTGGACCGGCTTCCCTTTAGCCCCCGGATGGGTGCCCGCCCTCATGTAACCCCCCGAACTTTCTGGACCCACGGGGTGGGGTGGGGGTCCAGTCCGAGAGGTGGTGGGGGCGTTCCGCCGCTGGCCATCCAGAAGAACTTCTGGCGGGGCCGCCGACCCCCTCGTGCGCGACCCAGCGACGCACCACCCACAGTCCCCCCTCGCCGGCCAGGATCGAGATCCAGGTAGCCCTAGCGGTAGGCGAGGCGCGCCTGAAGTCCACTCAGAACGAACTCCACCATGGCGGTGAGCGTGCTACTGCTGGTGCGAGTGAGGACTCGATGAACAACCACTTCATCAAGGCTGTGCCGCTCTTCATGGTGGCCCTGACGGCCGGGTGTCAGTCGAAGCCTGTAGAACCCCACAGGCCCCCAGCCGCAGCTCCGCCGGCACCCGCCGAGACCGTCCACGTCAACCCCCACTTCCGCATCACTCTCCCGGTTGGGTGGAGGGTGGCGGCCTCCCAGCCGGAGCCGACCGAGCGGCTCGGTGTCTACTCCGACGGCGTCATCGCGCTCAAGGCGGCTGGACCCAACGGCTACTTCCTCGAGGTCTGGTTCGAGTGCCCCGGAACGGAGGTCTCCCAGGACTCCAGGTGGCGGGCCATCGCGGACGGCGCGTACGGACGAGGCGTCGTCCACGTCGAGGAGAAGGACGAGGCTTGCACCCAGGAGGCGGCGAAGGAGTGCGTGAAGCGTTACAGGGACGATCCCAACGCTCTCGGCCCGGGTCCGGAGTACTGCCATTGCAGCGTCGGAGATGGGCGGTTGGAGATCTGGGCGCACTTCGACGGCCAGCTAACGTTCCGCGACTCGAGCGGAATGTGCTTCCGCCTCGGCAACACGTCCAACGAGGGGGCCGACAGAGCGCCGCTGCGGGCCATCCTCAAGACCTTCGAGCTCGTGGGGGCCGTCGGCCTACCTCAGCCGACCCTGCCTCTGCCGAAGGCGATGCAGGAGGCGCTGGACGAGTCGACGAGGAAGGGCCGAGAAGGGCAGGGGCAGGGCCGGTAGCTGGTCCACGGGATCTTCGGCAACCTCGGCAACACCTGGTCCGACCGGCTTGCGGGTGGCTGGATCCTCGAAGCCCTCACGCCACCACGCGCAGCTTCATCCGGTACTCCCTCGCCCGCTCCACGTCGGCCTCGCCGGCCACCATGCTGGCGTTGATCTTGCGGAGCTGGTCGAGGGCGGCGAGCCGGCGCTGGAGCGAGTCCTCCAGCATCTTCCGGTAGCGCGCCAACTTCTTCAGCTCGGCCTCGTCGGGGAGGGCGATGCCGGAGATGTTGGCCCGCAGCTCGTCCTGGGCGGCGTCCTCACGCTGGCCACGGTCGAGCAGCAGCCCCATGACCTGCCGGGCCGCCTCGAAGAGCTCGACGTAGGCAGCCTGGTCCACCTCGGTCTGGCCCTTGACGCCGGGGAGCCGGGCGACCAGGTCGTTGCAGGTCTCGATGAGGTCGGCGGGGATGCCGGCCACGGTGGCCTCGATCATGTTGATGGCGTTCACCATGGCGTCGAAGCGCCGCTTGAACTCGTTGTCCTTCTCGGTGGGGATGGGCTCGGCCATCCACGAGGTGAGCGCGGCACCGACGGCGTGGATGGCGTTGACCGTGACGCCGGCCTTCTCGGCAGTGCCGGTGAGGGCCAGCAGCTCCTCGATGCGGCCGAGGGTGACGCCCTTCTCGATCTTGGCGAGCCGGCCCAGCTTCCAGAGGTCATCGGCGACGAGAGCGACCAGTTCGGCCTCGGCGTCGTTCTGCGGGGCCATGGACGTGAAGATACTGTCCATCTTCTCCGCGTAGACCTGTGCGTCCTCGCCGGGGAGCAGGAGACCCCGGCCGGCCAGGCCGTGCCGGGTGGCGTTCAAGGCCGAGCGCAGCTTGCCCTTCTCGGTCTTCGGGCCGGTGGCCTTGGACGCGCTCGTCAGCTTCTTCACGGCGGCGGTGAAGTCCTTGATGTCGGCGATGCCCATCCAGCCAGGATCTCCACCTGCTGAACGTGTGGGAAGGGAGATTGTGGGTCGCGCCAGGGGGAGGAATCGCGTGCGCCACAACGCTTTGACATGGCGTGCAGCAGTGGCTAATGATCGCCGCGTAGCACGGTGATCCTGCTCGACGTTGAGCAGTGCCCAGCGTCCCCGGTTCGTGCCGACGGATGCGAAGACGGCGGGTGCCAGCATCGCGTGGATTGTCCACCCCACGGATCGGCTCCTACACCGCCCCCAAACGACAACTCGCCGCTGATGCGGGTGGGCGCAGCCCACCTCGCAACAGAAGGGCCCGAGCGTCCGCCAAGACGCCCAGGCCCTACGTCTGCCACCGATCTCCACGGTGCAGACGCGGCATGGCGATGAAGGGCATCACCATGCAACTTCCCATTCTGACAGCAGTTTCATGCCCAGAGAAGACCTTCTCGGGCTCCTCGAACCCCATCGTTCTCAGCACGGAGGTGTCCCGTGCGCGCTGAGGACTTCGTCGGCTACCTGGAGGGTGTCACCGTCGGCGGCAACGGCTGGAACGCCAGATGCCCGGCGCACGGAGACAGCAACGCCTCGCTCAGCGTGAGCGTCGGCGACGACCAGCGGGTGCTCGTGAACTGCCACGCCGGCTGCACGCCGGAGGAGGTGGTCCACGCGCTCGGGTTCGAGCTCCGGCACCTCTTCGCTGGCGTCGAGCCAGAGCCGACCGTCGAGGAACTGGCGGCGCACAAGGCGCTCGACGCGCAGCAGCTCCGCAGCTACGGCCTCACCGACCTCGACAACAGCGACGGCGTCGGCATCTCCTACAAGGAGACCGACGGTCGAGAGGTCCACGTCAAGCGGCGCACCGCCCTCGTGGCCAAGGACGGGAGCAGGTGGCCGGTGGGCCAGCCGCTCCTCGCCTACGGCCTGTGGTTCCTCGCCTGGTTCGCCCAGCTCCGCTGGCTGATCCTGGTCGAGGGAGAGAGCGACTGCTGGACCGGCTGGGCCCACAGCTTCCCGACGCTCGGCATCCCCGGTGCCACCTGCGTGCGGGCTACGCTCCGCGCCGACATCCTCCAGGCTGTCGAATGCATCATCGTCATCCAGGAGCCGGACAATGGCGGCCGGGTGTTCGTCGAGGGCGTCCGACGAGTCCTCTCCGAGGCCGAGTGGTCCGGTACGGCCCAGGTCGTGCAGCTCCCCGGTGCGAAGGATCTCAACGAGTTCTACCAGCAGCACCGCGCCACCTTCGTGCAGGATCTCAACGCCGTGCTCGCCCAGGCGCAGCCGCTCGAAGCCGAGCCAACGGTGGCTTCGGCCGACGGGGAGTGGCCCGAACCGGGCCAGCTCTCGGGGAGCGGCGAGACGGTGCCGCCATTCGACCCCGTGGCGCTGCTGCCCGAGTCGCTACGGGTGGCGGTGACCGACATCTCCGATCTGACTGGGGCCCCGGTGGAGTACCCGGCCGTGGGGATGTTGACAGGCCTGGCGGCCGTGGTGGGGCGGCGCATCGCCATCAGGCCGAGGCAGCTCACCGACTGGCAGGTCATCCCGAACCTCTGGGCTCTGGTAGTGGGGCCCCCGGGCGTGCTGAAGACGCCCGCCATGCGGGCCGCCCTCGATCCCGTCTACAAGCTCGACGAGGCCGTCCGGGCGTCCCAGGCGTCCACGGCGGCCGACCGGGACTTCGAGCAGCTCGTCGCCAAGGAGAGGAGGGAAGAGATCTCGCGCCGGATCCGCGAGGCGCTGAAGAACGGCAATGACCCGAGCCTGCTGAGGGCGCAGATGGCCGCCATCGGCGGGGCCACCATGCCGCTGAAGCAGCTCATCGTCAGCGACATCACGGCCGAGAAGCTGGTGGAGATCCTGGCCGCGAACCCCAACGGCATCCTCCTCTACCGGGATGAGCTCACGGGTCTGCTGGCGCTCCTGCTCCGGGAAGGGCGGGAGGGCGAGCGGCAGTTCTACCTGGAGGCGTGGTCCGGGGATCAGAGCTTCACGATGGGGCGCATCGGCCGGGGCATCAGCCACGTCCCGGCGGCCTGCGTGTCCGTCGCCGGCACCATCCAGCCTGGTCCACTGGCCCGGCACATCCGAGCTGCCATCGGCGGAGGCGACAACGCCGACGGCCTGATCCAGCGATTCCAGCTCCTCGTGCAGCCCGACCACCAGGTCCGCCACGCCATCGACCGGGCCCCCAACGCTGCCGCCCGGGGTCTCGCCGCTGAGGTGCATCGCCGCCTGTACGAGCACCCGCCGGCGGCCTTCCTGGCCCAGCCGAGCGATGGGCAGCCCCCGTACCTGCGCTTCGCGGTCGATGCCCAGCCCGTGTTCGACGAGTGGTACGCCGGCCTGGAGGCCAAGCTGGCGAGCACCTCCGCGCCGGCGCACCTCGTCGCCCACCTCTCCAAGTACCGGAAGCTGATGCCGGCTGTGGCGTTGCTGCTCCACCTCGCCGACGTGGCCGCCGGAGTGGTCCCTCCGGGGCCGGTCAGCAGGGCGGCGGCCGAGATGGCAGTCCGCTGGTGCATCCTCCTGGAGCAGCACGCGCAGCGCATCTACGGCGCGGCCGTCACCTCCACGAGGCCGGCACACCGGCTCGCCCAGAAGATCACCTCCGGGGAGCTCGGCACCTCCTTCACCGCCAGGGAGGTGTACCGCAGGCACTGGTCGGGTCTGGACAGCATGGAGGTGGTCGAGGAGGCCCTCGTCGAGCTGGAGGGCGCGAACTGGGTGAGGCGCGTCCAAGAGGGGCAGGGCGGTCAGCGCACCATCAGGAACCTCATCAACCCGAAGGTGATGGCCCAGTAGGGAACCGCTGTCACTGCTGGCACCTGTCACCTGGGGGAGTGGTTCGTGGGTGAGTCAGAGATGAATGGGCTAATTCACCCACGATCCACCTCACGGAGTGACAGGTGCCAGAGGTGCCAGCGCATCGGAGGTACCTATGTGCGCGCCCAAGACCGAGAAGATCTGCGGCTTCATCACCGTGGCCGACAAGCTGCGCCCCATCAAGAGCATCAACATGCGGAGGCCGTGGGAGACGGGCCGGCGTTCTCCCGTCGGCATCGCCGGCCCGGCCCTCCATCTACACCGTCATCAGGATCATCTTCGAGATCATGGTGGTCTGCACCGGCACCACCGTGGTGGCCGCGCTCGCCGGTCCCGGTCAGCTTCGAGATGCCGCGCCGCTGATGACGATGGCCCATCACGGCCGAGCAGCTCCGCGTCATCCCGTGCGGCGGCCAGGGGGCGTCCGTGAGCGCCCCGGCCAGCGGCAAGAAGTCCCGGCGCGGTGGGCGGGGCGGCCTCCACATCGAGGGCGGTGTGGTCCCGGCCGGCACCATCCCCTCCAACCAGGACCCGGCGGAGCGGGCCCTGACCCGCGAGGAGAGGGGCCGGCGGGCGCTCCTCGCTCTCGGTGAGCTCGTCCTCAAGGTCCGCGAGGGCCGGGAGCGCAGCGCCGCCACCCGTCCGACCCGGGACGTATAGGAGAGATCATGGCCATGCCCAACAAGGTGCGCGCCAAGGACGGTAAGGCGGTGCGGGTGGCCGCCTACGCCAGGGTCAGCACGCTCAACCAGGTGCTGGAGCACGACTCCAGCGTGGACACCCAGTTCTCCCGCATCCGCAAGCGGGCCGAGTATGAGTCGGACCAGGCGGTCCACCGGGACGACGCCGACCCGTGGCGGATCGTGGAGGAGTACCGGGAGGAGGGGCGCTCGGCCAAGAACACCGACCGTCCCGCGCTCCAGCGGCTCCTCGCCGACGTGCGGCTCGGCAAGATCGACATGGTGGTCGCCACCAAGATCGACCGCATCACCCGGAGCCTCACCGACTTCTACGACCTCTGGCGCATCTTCGAGGAGCACGGCGTCGAGTTCGTGGCGCTCGACGACAACTTCGAGACGAGGTCGGCGGGCGGCAGGGCGATGCTGAAGATCACGCTCATCTTCGCGGAGCTGGAGCGGGAGCGGACCTCGGAGAGGACGAAGGAGAAGATCCAGGCCCGCCGGGCGAACGGCCTCTGGTTCGGCGGGACCGTGCCGGTGGGCTACAAGCCGCACCCCACCGACAAGACGACGCTGGTGCCCGACGAGGCGTGGGCCGGGATCGTCAAGGAGGAGATCTTCGAGGGCTATCTGGTGTCCGGTTCGGCCCGGGCGCTCGTGCGGCGGCTCGCCAAGCAGGGCATCACGCGCCCCACCAGGACCACGAAGCGCGGCGCGGTGGCGGGCGGCGGCCCCTTCACCGTCCAGGGCGTGCTCGACATCCTCGCCTCGCCCATCTACATCGCCGAGCGGGTACTGGACGACGGCGCGGTGGTGAAGGCGAGCTGGCCGGCCATCATCGAGCGGCCGCTCTTCCAGCGCGTGAAGGCGAAGCTCGACCTGGCGTCGGTGAGCAGGCCGACCGGCAAGACCTCGACCGGCCACGTCTACCTGCTGGACGGGCGGCTGCGCTGCGGCGCATGCGGCTCGGCCATGACCAGGGCGACCGGCACCGGGGCCGGCGGCCGGTCGTACTTCTACTACTCCTGCGCCAACAAGAGCCGGACGGCCGGGACCAGGTGCGGGGTGAAGGACGTCCCCGCCGAGGCGGTCGAGTCCTTCGTCATCGACCAGGTGAAGAAGTACGCCATCGACCCCTCGGCCATCGGGAAGGCCGTCCGGCTGGCCAACGCCGGCCGGGACCGCGAACTGGCGACGCTGGAGGCCGAGCTGAAGAAGGGGAGGGTGGCCCTGGCGACGGCCAGCAAGGCCGCCACCGCCCTGGTGGACGCCGTGGAGAAAGACGTGGTGGAGGGCGGCGGCCAGGCCGGCCCGGGGCTCAGGGCCCGGCTCCGGGAGCGCGAGACGGCAGCGCAGGCCCTCCGGCTGGAGGTCGAGGACCTGGAGTTCCGGCGGGACGCCCTCCGGCAGAAGCTCCTCGACGACGAGGTGGTGGCCGAGGGCTACGAGCGGCTGCCGGCGCTGCTCGACGAGGCCCGGGAGCAGGGGGCCCACGAGCTCCTGCGCGGCCTGCTCCAGGCCGTGGTGGACGTGGTCGAGTGGCGGGAGGACGTGGGCGACCCGAAGAAGGGCACCGCCACCATCCTGTTCTACGAGCTGCCCGAAGGGTTCTGGGACGCCGCCGAGGCCCAGAAAGAGGAGCGGCCCGGCGAACACCCGTCAATCAGGTGTTCGCCGAGCCGTCCAGTGTGGCTCCCCAGGCATGACTCGAACATGCGACCCGGTGATTAACAGTCACCTGCTCTGCCAACTGAGCTACTGGGGAATGGCAGGGCGGGCAATCTAGAGAACCGGTGCCCCCCGCGTCAAGGGGGAACGGCGGAGGCGCGTCACTTGGCCCCGGCGGCGCCGGGGGGCCGGCAAGGAGCGCGGCGCGCCGCGACCGGTATACTCGGGGCCACCCGATGCAGCTCGACAGCCCCGCACGCACGCGCTTCCAGGCGCTCCTCGATGAGCCCATCCTCCGGCTCGACGAGGCGGCGCTGGCCATCGCCGCCGAGGAGTACGCCGGGCTCGACGAGGCGGCCTACCTGGCCCGCCTCGACGCGCTGGCGGACCAGGTGCAGCGGCGCGCCCCGGCGCCGCTGCGCGTGGCCACCACGCTCAAGGCGCTGCGCGACCTCCTCTTCCAGGAGGAGGGGTTCAAGGGCAACGAGAAGTCCTACTACGATCCGCGCAACTCGTTCCTCAACGAGGTGCTGGACCGGCGGCTGGGCATCCCCATCAGCCTGTCGGTCCTCTTCATGGAGGTGGCGCGGCGGGTCGGGCTGCAGCTCGAGGGGGTGGGCTTCCCCGGCCACTTCCTGGTGAAGCTCCGGCCGGAGTTCGGACCCGAGATCTTCATCGACCCCTACAACGGCGGCGAGCTGCTCAGCGCCGAGGAGTGCGTCGGGCGGTTCAAGCACCTCTCGCAGGGGCGCGAGTTCGAGCCGCGCTTCCTGCAGGGGGTGGCGCCCCGCCAGATCCTGGGGCGCATGCTCCACAACCTGAAGCGCATCTACGTGGAGCAGGGCGACGACGTGCGGGCTTTCTGGGTCATCGATCGGCTCCTGCTGCTCTCGCCGGACGCCATCGACGAGGTCCGCGACCGCGGCCTGGTCGAGGCGCGCCTGGGCCTGAAGCCCGCGGCGGCCCGCGACCTGGCCGCCTACCTGGAGAAGGAGCCGTCGGCGGCCGACGCGGGCGAGGTGCGCGACCTCCTGGCGACGCTGCGCGCCCACCCGGCCATGCTCAACTAAGGCTTGGCGGGCTTCTCCAGGTCGCGCAGGCGCAGCCGCTCCACCGGCTGGCCGCCCAGCAGGTGGCGCTCCACGATCTCCGGCACGTCCTCCGGCCGCACATGGCCGTACCAGACGCCCTCCGGGTAGACGACGACGGCCGGGCCCAGGCTGCAGGCGTCGAGGCAGCCGGCGGCGTTGGCGCGCACCTCGCCCTTCAGGCCCCGCCGGGCCAGCTCGGCCTTGAAGGCCTGGCGCACCGCCGCCGAGCCCCGGGCGCCGCAGGAGCCGCGCGGGTCGTCGGCCGGGCGCTGGTTCTCGCAGACGAAGACGTGGAGGCGGAAGCGCACGGGGGTCCTCAGCCCGGCCAGGCCGCGATCTGGCCGCGCGGCACCACCAGCAGCGCGCCGCCCGAGACGCCCAGGTTCTCGCCGGTCAGGTGGCCCGAGGCCTCGCTGGAGAGGTAGAGGACGGCCTGGACCACGTCGTCGACCTCGGCGACCCGCCGGTTGGGAAGCGCGCCCGCGATGCGCGGGCCGATGAGCTCGAGCTCCGCCTCTGCCATGGGGGTGCGGACCCAGCCGGGCGAGACCACGTTGACGCGGGTGCGCGGCCCCAGCTCCACCGCCAGGCTCATGGCGAGCGACTGCAGCGCCCCCTTGGTGGCGGCGTAGTGGCCGTGGCCGGCCTCGCCGCGCTGGCCCGCCGTGGAGCCGATGAAGACGACGCTGCCGCGCCCGGCCTGCCCCAGGTGCGCCACCGCCTGGCGCACCAGGTAGAAGGCGCTGAAGCAGTTGACGCGGAAGATCTCCTCCAGCGTGGCGGCGGAGATGGTGCCGATGGCGCCGTCGTTCCAGAGGCCGGCCGAGTGGACCAGGCCGTCGAGCCCGCCCAGCCCGGCGACCGCCTCGGCGGCGCAGCGGACGCAGCCGGCCTCGGTGCCGAGCTCCGCCTGCACCGCCACGGCGCGCCCGGGGAAGCGGGCGCAGAGCGCCTCGGCGGGGGCGCGCTGGTGCCGGAACTGCACGGCCACCCTGGCGCCCTGGTCGAGCAGGGCCTCCGCCACCCCGAGCCCGATGCCGGAGGAGGCGCCCGTCACCAGCACGCGCCGCCCCTCGAGATCCGAGTACCGCGCCAGCACCGTCATCGCCGCCCCTTCCTGGCGAGGGCGCCTGCGCCCCCGCCTCCACCCGTGCGCCCGGCGGCGCCACGCCCGCGCCGCGCCCGGCCCGCGCCGGCGCCCGCCGGCCTGGTCCAGCGGGCGCCGTCCAGCAGCTCCAGCACCTGCGTGAAGGAGGAGATGGCGAGCGGCCAGCGGGCCGGCGTCTCCTCGGCCACGTGGCGCCGCGTCACCGCCTTGGCGGAGATGACGGCCAGCCGCTCGCGGTACTCGTGCGACACGTAGGTGCCGTACTCGGCCCAGACGCCGAGCGCGCCGTTGGCCTCGGCCACCGGCATGTCCTTCTTCACGCTGTCGCCGACGTAGAGCACCTCGGCGCCATCGAGCCCGAGGTCGGCCAGGATGCGGGCCAGGCCGGCCGGGTTGGGCTTCTCCAGCTCCAGCGGCAGCTCCACCACCGGGGCCCGGGCCACGTAGTGGCCGGCCGCCTGCCGGCGGCGGATCTCGGGCGACACGTGGTCGGGCAGGGCGTAGGCGGGGAGGGTGTAGAGGGCGTCGAAGTGACCGTCGAGCTTGAGCCACTTGAGGCGCAGCTCGGCGGCGTTGCGCGGGGCGTCGGTGAGGGCCACCAGCTTGAGGCCGCGGCGGCGGATCTCCTCCAGCGTCTCGCGCACGCCCGGGTAGGGCCTGAGGAAGCGCTCGCGGGCGGCCTTGAAGGCGAGCCGGGCGGGCTCGAGCACCAGCGCGTGGAAGGAGTCGAAGTCGGCCTCGTAGGGCGCGAAGAGCTCCGACTCCTGGATGGCGAAGGGGTACTCGTTCGACTGGTGCCTCGCGTAGACCGCCTTGAGCGACTGGACCACCCGGACCCGCGGCAGGCCGGTGGTGGTTACCAGGGAGTCGACCATCGCCTCGAGGGCCGGGACGATGTAGTCCACCCAGGGGTAGAGCGTGTTGTCGAGGTCGGTGACGACGGCGCGGAGGCGCGGCACGCGGCGCATGCTACCATCGCGGCGTGCCGCCCGATCGCTTTCGCGTGGCCACCGCCCTGCCGCCGGACGGGGGCTGGCGCTCCGAGCTCGCCCTGGATCGCCAGGCCACGCCGCCGCGCCCGGTGACGCTGGCGCGCGTCCCATCGGCGGTGAGCGGCGACGCCGCGGCGCTGGCGGCGCTGGCGCGCGGCGTGGACCTGGCCTCGCGCCTGTCCCACCCCTCGCTCCTGCCGGTGCACGGACTGGTGGAGGTGGGCGGCGGGCTGGTGGTGGTCGGGGCCTTCCGCGAGGGCGAGACCCTCCGCGCCGTGCTCGACGGCGCCGGGCCGCTCACGCCGGCGCTCGCCTCCCGGGTGGTGGGCGACGTGGCCCGGGCCGTCCAGGCGATCCACGGCCTGGCGGCGGCCGGGTCGAGGACCTTCGCCCACGGCGCCGTCCGGCCCGAGCGCGTGCTCGTCGGCGAGGATGGCGCGGTCCTCTTGACCGGGCTCTGCCGGCCGACCGTGCCGCCGGCGGCGCCGGCCGACGACCTGGCGGCGCTGCTGCGGCTGCT
>JAJYAW010000272.1 GCA_021779335.1 Myxococcales bacterium
GCTGCGTCCGCCGCGCCCCGGCGCCGGCCTCTCCCGCCCCCGAGCCGGCCTGCGGCGAGGCGCCGGGAGACGGCCGGCTCAGGCCTCCAGGACCGTCCCGGCGCTCCCCGGCTCGGTGACGGCGCGCAGCAGGTCGCCCGGCCCGAGCTTGCCGATGATGACGATCGACTTGGCCCCGCCCTTCAGGATCTCGAAGGACTCCTCCAGCTTGGGGATCATCCCGCCGGAGATGGTGCCGTCCTTCACCAGCCGCTCGAACTCGGCGCGGCTGATGCGCGGCAGCCGGCTCGAGGGGTCCCGCACGTCGCGCAGCACGCCCGGCGTGGAGGTGACCAGCACCAGCGCGTCGGCCTTCAGGGCGCCCGCCAGCTGGCTCGCCACCGTGTCGCCGTTGATGTTGAGCGGCTGCCCCGTCCGGTCGCAGCCCAGGCATGCGATGACCGGCACGTAGCGCCGCTCGAAGAGGTCGCCGAGGAGCGGCAGGTTGAACCCGGTCACGTCGCCCACCAGGCCCAGGTCCACGGGGTCGGGCCCGGCCCCCTGCATCACCCTGGGCGGGCGGCGCACCGCCTGGACCATGTGGCCGGACGCGCCGTGCAGCCCGACCGGCATGACGCCGCGGGCCAGCAGCCGGGCGCACAGGTCGACGTTGAGCTGGCCGGCCAGCACGTACTTCATGACGTCGAGGGTGGCCTCGTCGGTGTAGCGCCGCCCGGCGATCAGGCGCGGCGCCAGGCCGAGCCGCTGCTGCAGCGCGGTGGCCTGCGGCCCGCCCCCGTGCACGACGGCGACGCGGTTCCAGCCGTCCACCAGGACCCGCAGGTCGTCGGCGACGAGATCCAGCTCGGGGCTCTGGACGAGCTCCCCGCCCAGCTTGACGACGATGGTCTTCACGGTGGCCACGGTCCCGGGTCGGCGAGCGACGCCCGCTCGTCCAGCCCCAGCATGAGGTTCATGTTCTCGATGGCCTGGCCGGCGCCGCCCTTCACCAGGTTGTCGAGCGCGCCGAAGGTCGTGACGGTGCGCCGGCCGCGCCAGGCCGGCCCGGCCACCACCCCCACCTCGGCGTAGTTGGAGCCGGCCACGGCGGCCACCTCCGGCAGGCGCCGCCGCGGCACCCGCACGAACGGCTCCCCGGCGAAGGCCTCCCGGTAGAGCGCGTCGAGCCGCTCCTGCGTCCAGGCCTCCGGCAGCTCGACGAAGCCGGTGGCCAGGATGCCGCGCGTGAGCGGCGCCGACACCGGCACGAAGCGGAGCGCCAGGCCCGGCGCGCCCGCCTGCGCCAGCGCCTCCTCGATCTCCGGGACGTGCTGGTGCTCCAGCGGCCTGTAGGCCTTCAGGTTGGCGGCGCGCACGGGGTGGTGGGTCCCGGCGGAGGCGGCCACCCCGGAGCCGGACGAGCCGGTGATCCCCTGCACGTGGACCAGGCCGTCCAGCAGCCCGGCCCGGGCCAGCGGCAGCAGCATGAGCTCGACGGTGGTGGCGAAGCAGCCCGGCGAGGCCACCAGCCGCGCCGACCGGAGGCGCGCCCGGTTGAGCTCGGGCAGGCCGTAGGTGAACTCCTGCAGCAGGGCCGGGCAGGGGTGGGCGTGCCGGTAGTGGCGCTGGTAGCTGGCGGCGTCCTTGAGCCGGAAGTCGCCGCTCATGTCCACCACCTTGAGCCCGGGCTGCGCCGCCAGCGCCGGCACCTTCCCGGCCGCCACCGTGTGGGGCAGGCCGAGCAGCACCACGTCCACCCCGCGGGCCGCCTCGAGCGGCGGGAGGTCCTCGAAGCGGAGCTCGGTGAGCTGCTCCAGCTTGGGGTCCGCCGCCGAGAGCGGCTCGCCCACCAGGTCCACCGACGCGACCCGGGTGAGCTCCACGTCGGGGTGGACCAGCAGCCGCCGGATCAGCTCCGCGCCGCCATACCCGGAGCCGCCGATCACGGCGGCCCGGAACCTCTTGCCCGTGGCCATGAGGCGACCTTATACCGGGCCAGCCCCAGGCCGGACAGCCACCGGCGGGGCGGTCCCTCGCCGGAGCCCGCCATGACCACCCCCTCACGCTCGGTCGACGAGGCGCTCGCCTGGCTGGCCACCCGGCGCCCGGCGGCCGAGGCGCTGCTGCGCGCCCTCGTCGAGGCCGGCTCCTTCACCCAGGACCGGGCCGGCGTGGCGCGGGTGGGCGACCTCGTGGCGCCCGAGCTCGAGGCGGCCGGCCTCGCGGTGGAGCGGCTCCCCGGCGAGCGGCTCGGCCCGCACCTCGCCTTCCGCGGCGGCGCGGCCGGCGCGCCGGTGTTCCTGGTCGGCCACCTCGACACCGTCTTCCCGCCCGGCACCTTCGAGGGCTTCCGGGTCGAGGGGGACGAGGGGCGGGGCCCCGGCGTCTTCGACATGAAGGGCGGCGTGGTGGTCATGCTCCTCGGGCTGGCGGCGGCGCGGCGGGCCGGGCTGCTCGAGCGGGTCCCGCTGGCCGGGCTGCTGGTGGGCGACGAGGAGGTGGGCTCCCCGGAGTCGCAGCCCCACCTGCGCCGGCTGGCGGCCGGGGCCCGGGCCGCCCTCTGCTTCGAGTCCGGGCGGGCCGGCGACCTCATCGTCACCGCCCGCAAGGGGACCGCCTCGGTGCGGGTGACCGCCCACGGCGTGGCGGCCCACGCCGGCAACGCCCACGCGCAGGGGAAGAACGCCATCTGGGCCCTGGCGCGCTTCGTCGACCTGGCCCAGCGGCTCACCGACTACGCCGGCGGCGTCACCGTCAGCGTCGGCACCATCCGCGGCGGCACCACCAAGAACACCGTCCCCGATCACGCCGAGTGCGAGGTGGACCTGCGCTTCCTCGCCGGGGCCGACGGCGCGCGGCTCGAGGCGGCGCTCCGCGAGGCGGCGGCGGCGGCGGCGCTCCCGGGGACCCGCCTCGAGCTCGACCGCTCGAGCTGGCGGGACCCGCTGGAGCGGACCGGGGCCTCGGCGGCGCTGGCGGCGGCCTACGGGGCCTGCCAGCGGTCCTGCGGCCTCGGCAGCGGCGAGGCCGAGCTCGTGGGCGGCGGCTCCGACGCCTGCACCACCGGCGCGCTCGGCGTCCCCTCCATCGACGGGCTGGGGCCCCGCGGCCGCGCCTTCCACACCCGGGAGGAGGCGGTGGACCTGGGCTCCATCGTGCCGAAGGCCCAGGCCTTCCTGCGCTTCCTGGCGACGCTGGCGGGGTGAGCCGCGCCGGCGGCTAGCCGGCCGCCCGCAGCGTCACCGTCACGGTCGTCCCCTGCCCCTCCGCGCTCCGGACGTCGACGTCGCCGCCCAGGCCGCGCGCGATGGCGAGCGCCACCGGGAGCCCCAGCCCGCGGCCGGCCCCGACGGCGCGGGTGGTGGCGAACGGGTCGAAGACGCACGCCAGCACCTCGGGCGCCATCCCGGCGCCCCGATCGGCCACCCGGACCACCACCTGGCCGTCGCGCGCCTCGGCGGTGAGGCGGACCGCCGAGGCCAGCCCGCCGGTGGCCTGGCCGGCGTTGATGAGGAGCGCCGAGAAGAGCTGGACCAGCTCGGCCTCGCTGCCGGCGACGGCGGGGAGGCGCGGCAGGTCGAGCGCCAGCGCCGCCCCGGGGCCGAAGGCGTGGTGGGCCACCCGCGCCGCCCGCGCCAGCGCGCCTCCCAGATCGCAGCGGGCGTCGGTGGTGTGCTGGCCGGCCGCCAGCGCCCCCAGGTCGGCCACCAGGTCACGCACCCGCCGCGCCCCCTGGCTCGCCTCGGCGAGCGCCTCCTCCAGGTCCGCCAGGCCGCCGTCCTCCGAGGCGGGCCAGGCGGCGCGGAAGGAGGCCGGCAGCGCCTCGAGCCGCTCCTCGGCGTACCGCAGGCCGGCCATGGCGTAGGTGAGCGGGTTGTTGATCTCGTGGGCCACGCCCGCCGCCATCGTGCCGAGCGACGAGGCGCGCTCCGCCCGGCGGGCGCGCTCCTCCAGGCGCTTGCGCTCGTCCAGGCTGCTGGCGACGCCCTCCATCCCGACCGGCCGCCCCTCGGCGTCCTGGAGCGGGACGGCGTTGGTGAGGAACCAGCGCCAGGTCCCGTCGCGGTGGAGGGCGCGGTGCTCGAAGTCCCCCATGCGCTCGGCGCTCCCCAGCAGCCGCTCCAGGAAGCGCTGGCAGCGCGGGACGTCGTCCGGGTGCGTCAGGACGGCGAAGTGCCTCCCCACCACCTCCGCGGCGGGCCAGCCGAGCTGCACCTCGAAGCTCGGCGAGGCGAAGGTGAAGACGCCCGCGGTGGAGAGCGTGTAGATGAGGTCGTGGCTGCTCTCGACGAGCAGGCGGTGCTTCCGCTCGCTCTCGAGCAGCGCCTGGGCGGCCAGCTTCGAGGCGGTGATGTCCGCGAAGGCCGAGCAGCTGGCGGGCTGCCCCTCGAACTCCAGCAGCGAGATGGAGGCCTGCGCCCAGAGGGTGGTCCCGTCGGGGCGCCGCGCCCGCACCTCCGCGCCGCGCACCGCCTCCCCGCGGCGCAGCCGCTCCACCAGGGCGTCCCGCTCCGCCGGGTCCACCCAGAAGTCGGCGGCCCGCTGCCCCCGGGCGGCCTCGGCCGTCACGCCGAACATCCGCTCGGCCGCGGCGTTGACGTAGCGGATGGTGCCGTCGGCCAGCGCCGTGATCACCACGGCGAAGGGCGCGGCGTCGAGGACGGCGCGGCTCTGGTCGGGCGGCGAGTGCCGGTCGGGGCGGGCTCCACTCACGTCGCCTCGCAGCCTGACACGCCGCTGCGTCCGGGTCGAGCGGGGCCGGACCCGCCGGATGGCGCGGCGCCCGTCAGCGGCGCGGCGCCACCG
>JAJYAW010000273.1 GCA_021779335.1 Myxococcales bacterium
CGCCGGCCCGCGCCGCCACGACGCGCCGCCCCACGACGTGCAGGTCGAGCCGCACCACCGCCGGCGGCCGGACCGCCGCGCCGGGCGGAGAGAGCCAGAGCCCGGCGGCGCCCCCTTGCTCGGCCGCCGTCACCAGCCGGCGGAGCGAAGCCTCGAGGCCACGCCAGGGACGGGTGAGCGGCTCGTCGACCGTCACCGCCGCGAAGGCGCCCGAGCCGAGCAGCGCCTCGGCCGCCCAGAGGGCGAGGCGCGCCCCCTCCTCGCCCGGCGGCGGCCGGACGATGAGGAGCCGGGAGAGGTCCACCCCCATGGCCGCCGCCGCCGGCGGATAGAGCTCGCCGCGGCCGTCGATCCAGGCGGCCAGCGCACCGCGCCCGAGCCCCGCCACGAGCGAGAGGGCCACCGCCGTCTTGCCGCTGGCCGGCCCCCCCCGGAGCTCGGAGAGGGCGCCGCAGGGGAAGCCGCCGGGCAGGAGGGCGTCCACCGCCGCCACGCCACAAGGGAGCGCCCCGGCCCGCCGGGCAGGCCGCCGCTCGATGCGCCGGATCTCGGCGCGGAGGCGGGTGAGGAGATCGTGCTGGTTCGAAGCCGAGGACATGCGAGGCGCTCCCACTGGCCACCGTACTGCTCGCATGTTCAGTTATCAAGCCGGTCTGACGGCGCCGGCCGCTCCCCCCGCCCATCACCTCTGCGGCGGACCCCATCCTCCTGGATCGACGAAGGGCGGCCAGCCTTCCGGCCAACCGCCCTCGGTCCCTCGCGGGATGACCCGACGTCGCTACGCGTTCGCCGCCTGCTTCTTCTCCTGCTCGGCGATCTCCGCGCGCACCTTCTCCATGTCGAGCGCACGCACCTGCTTGATGAGATCCTCGAGCGCGGCCTCGGGGAGCGCGCCGGCCTGCGAGAAGAGCAGCACCTTGTCGCGCAGGATCATGAGCGTGGGGATGGAGCGGATGTCGAAGGAGCCGGCCAGCTCTTGCTGGGCCTCGGTGTCCACCTTGCCGAAGGTGAGGTCGGGGTTCTTCGCCGCGACCTTCTCGTAGGTCGGCGCGAACATCTTGCAGGGGCCGCACCAGGCGGCCCACCAGTCGATGAGGACGATGCCCTCCTTCTCGACGACCTGCTTGAAGTTCTGCTGGGTGATCTCGACGGTGGCGGTGCCCGTCTTGCTGGTCTGCGGCATGTCCTCTGTCCTTCGGCGCCCGCCGTGAAGTCGGCTCGTTCGGCGCCCTGCACCGGGTATGACCCCGCCGCCGCGAGATGGGTTCGCGGCCGCGGTGCAGGGTCCCAAGGCGGGGTCAGCGGACGGCGACCGCGGACGCCGGGCCGCCGGACTCGCGGCACTGCGCCATCGACCAGAGGCCGCGGGTCGTGCAGGACTGGACGCACTCCCAGCGGGCGTCGTCGCCGCCGGCCCGATCGCACAGCTGCGCGCACTGCCGGGCCTCGGGGATGAACGCGGCGCGGCACTGGAAGGAGACCGTGGTCTCGCCGGGGAGCGGCCTGATGGACTCGGCGGCCTGGGCGGTTCCGAGGAGGAGTGCGAAGGCGAGGGCGATCTTGGTCATCATGGCGTTGGTTCTCCCGGCGGCGGCCTGCACGCCACGACCTCATTGGAAGCGCCGTGCCGAAGTTGCCTACCTGGAAGATCAACGGGTTGGCCCCGCGCCGATACCGGTCCCGGCGGACCCTGCAACGGACAGACCCACCCAACCATCTGTCTCCATTATGGTTTTCGTATCACCCCCACCTACGCCGGCGCCGGTGCGCGCCTCCCTGCGCAGGTGTGCGCACGGACGGCGAGGGCGCGTCGCCCCGCTCGGAGGCGATCGCGCCCTTCGACGACGCTCCGACCGGACGGCGCTACCGCGGCGCTACCGCGCCGGCGGGTACTTGTGCAGCTTCCGCTGCAGGGAGCGCCGGTGGATGCCCAGCCGGCGCGCCGCCTCGGAGATGTTCCCGCCGCAGTCGGTGAGGACGCGCTGGATGTGCTCCCACTCGGCGCGGGCCAGCGACGGCGTCTCGCCTGGCTTGGGCGCGCCGGCCTCCTTGCCCGCCAGGGCCGCCAGGATCTCGTCGGCGTCGGCGGGCTTCGGCAGGTAGCCCACCGCCCCCTCGCGGACCGCCTGCACGGCCGTGGCGATGGAGCCGTAGCCGGTCAGCATGAGCACCCGGGTGGCCGGATCGTGCTGGCGCAGCTCGCGCAGCAGGTCGAGGCCGGACATCCCCGGCATCTTCAGGTCGAGGACCGCCATCTCCGGCGAATCCTTGGCGATCTCCCGCAGCGCCTCCTCGGCGCTGCCGGCCGTCTTCACCTCGTACCCACGCGCCCGGATGGCCTGGGCCAGCCGCTCGCGCAGGATCTCGTCGTCGTCCACCAGCAGGATGTTCGGCAGGGCGTCGTGCCCGACCTCGATGCCAGTCATGTGCGGCTCCTCTCGCCGGTCCCCGCGGCCGGCAGCTCGATTCGCGCCTCGGTTCCACTCCCCGGGCGCGACGTGATGTGGAGCTCGCCGCCCAGCTGCTCGACGAGGGTCCGGGCGAGGAAGAGGCCGAGCCCCATCCCCTCTCCCGGGACCTTGGTGGTGAAGAAGGGCTCGCCCACGCGGGCCAGCACCTCCGCCGGCATGCCTCGGCCGCGGTCGATGACGGCGACGCTGACCCGGTCCGGAGTCCGGCCGAAGCGGAGCGTCACCGGCAGCCCCGGCCCGGAGGCCTGCACGGCGTTCTTGAGCAGGCCGCGCAGGGTGTCGGCCAGCGCGCGCGGCGGGCCGACGATGGACGCCTCGACGCTGGCGCCGTCGTGCTCCACCGTGACGCGCGCCCGCTCCGCGAAGTTGTCGAGGGCGGCGCTGGCCCACCCCTGCAGCGAGATCTCCGCCATCGGCTCCCCGGCGGCCTCCCCGGCGTTGGCGCTCATCCGGTCCAGGATCTCGCGGCACCGGCCCACCTGCTCCCGGACGAGCTGCAGGTCGTCGCGCACCTCGCCGCTGACCTGCTCGCCGAGGGAGCGCTGCAGCTCCTTGGCCACCACCGCGATGGTGGAGAGCGGCGTGGAGAGCTCGTGGGCGGCGCCGGCGGCGAGCGTGGCGAGCGAGGCCAGCTTCTCCCGCCGGTCCACCAGCGTCCGCGCCTCGCGGAGCTCCTGCTCCCGCTCCGCCAGGGCGCGCGCCACGCGGCGCACGAAGTAGACGATGAAGAACGAGGCCAGCGCGAAGGACACCCAGGTGCCGCGCAGGTGGGCCGCCAGCACCTGCTGGGCGTCCAGGTGCATCGTGACGTGGTGCCCCGGCGAGGTCATCGACTCGTGGAGGAAGAGCGATCCGAACGACGCCAGGCTCACCAGCATGAGCGCCCAGGCCCAGCGGCGCGGCAGGAGCACCGCGCCCAGCACCACGTTGACCAGGTAGAGCGTCGAGAAGGGGTTGATGGCCCCGCCGGTCAGATCGAGCAGCACCGTCAGCACCACGGCGTCGACCAGCATCACGGCGGCGATCACCAGGTCGGTGACCCGGATGCGCTGGACCAGGGCGCCGAGGGCGAGGTTGCCGATCGTCTCCAGCAGGAGGGCCGCCAGGAGCGGCGCGATGGGCAGGCCGACGTCGGCCCAGAGCTCGGCGGCCCCGATGATCAGGATCTGGCCGAGGATGGCCCACCAGTGGAGCTGCACCAGCCAGGAGAGGTTGAGCCGGCCACGCTCCTCCGGCGCCGCCTGTGGCCCGGCGTCGCGTGCGACGAGGCGCCGTGGGCGCGCGCCTGCGCGGTGGAGCGTCTGTGCGGAAGGGGCCGACATATTTTCCGGGACCGCACCCGAAGGTAGCACACAGGTCTCGCCCCGCAGCAGGCGCGGCCCCATGTCGCACGAACGCCCCCCAGAACGGACGAGCGGCGCCGCCTTGACGATCCCTCCGCGGACCTCTAGCTTTCGCCGCCCATGCGTGGAAAGCGGCGCACCGTCGCCAGCGTGCTGGCAGAGACCCTGTCCGGCCGGCGCGGCGCCGACGCCGCCGCCGTGGCCGCCGCGCTCGCCGAGGCCTGCGGCCCCCGCATGGCGCGAGAGGTCTCCTGCCGCGGCGTGCTGCGCGACGGCCGGCTCCTCGTGCTGGTATCGGAGCAGGCCTGGGCCGACCAGCTCCGGGCGCTCGAGCGGGAGGTCTGCGCCCGCGTCAACGCCCGGCTCGGCCGAGACGCGGCCCGTGGGCTCGAGCTCCGGGTCGGGGCGGCCCGCGGCTGAGCGCCCCGAGGGGCCCCCTCGCCGCGCCTGGCGGCGCGCCCTCCGATCAGACGAAGCGGCGCTGGGTGGCGTAGCCGTCGATGCCCGCGGCCTCGTCCGGCTCGGCGCCGGCCAGGCCACAGGCGCTGCAGCACCAGCTGCTCCAGCCCTGCCTGACGGCCTCGTCGAGGCAGGCGTCGTAGTGGACGCAGAACAGGTTGCGCTGCCCATCGATCCCTCGCTCGGGGCTGATGGGCGTCGTCAGTTCGACGGGCTTTGGCTGGACGAGCACTCGCGACCCCTCGCGGCGTGGACACACCCGTGGCGGCGCGCAACGAGTGCCGGTAGAACGGGGTGACCGTCCATAGCGCGCCCGGATCGGCGGGATCAAGTCCCCCGGCCACCATGACCATGCCCCACGCCACCTGCCGCCGGACCGCCCGCACGGCCACCTGGACGCGCGTCGCGCTGGCGGCCGCCGCCCTCTGGGCCGGCACGCCGGCCGGCGCCGCCGAGCCGCTCTCCGCCTGGCTGGAGGGGGTCGGGGAGGCCGCGGC
>JAJYAW010000274.1 GCA_021779335.1 Myxococcales bacterium
GAGCCGGTCGGGCCGGAGCGGCGGGGGCGCCACGCGGACGGGGCCGGGGGGCAGGGCGCGGAGCCACGCCCCCACCTGGGCGGCCGAGCCCCGGGCCTCCTCGAGCCGGATGGCGGCCCGGGCCGCCACGTCCCCGGCGGTGCTCCGCGGCGGCGGCGGCTCCCGGGCCGGGTAGGGGGCGAAGGGGTGGCTGCGCCGCACGTCCACCGCCACGCCCGAGGCGCGCGCCGCCGGGCCGACCAGGCCCAGGCGCGCCGCGTCCTCGCGGGTCACCACGCCCACCTGCTCCAGCCGGTTCTGGACGGAGGCCGAGCCGAAGAAGAGCGCCGCCGCCTCCTCCACCTTCTCCCGGGTGCCGTCGAGCCGCTCGGCCAGCCGGTGGGCCGCCTCGTCCGGGAGGTCGAAGCGCACGCCGCCGGGGACCACCAGCCCCCGGCCGAACCGGTTGCCGCAGAGCTCGGCGAGCGCGTTCAGGTAGTCGGCCCGCAGCGCGCCGCAGAAGCTGGCGGTCGGCAGGAAGCCCACGTCCCCGGCCAGCGCCCCGAGATCGCCGACGTGGTTGGCGAGCCGCTCGAGCTCCAGGGCCACCGCGCGGAGCAGCGCCCCGCGGGGCGGCGCCTCGATGGCCGCCAGCCCCTCCAGCGCCCGCGCCGAGGCGAGGGCGTGCCCCACCGCGGTGTCGCCGGCGACGGTCTCCGCCAGCGAGCTGGTGCGGCGGCCGGGGCCGTCCTGCAGCAGCCGCTCCAGCCCCCGGTGCTGGTAGCCGAGCGAGATCTCGAGGTGGAAGACGTGCTCGCCGTGGCACTGGAAGCGGAAGTGGCCCGGCTCGATGATCCCGGCGTGCACCGGGCCGACCGCGACCTCGTGGAGCTCCTCGCCGGCCATCGTGAAGAAGGGGACGTCCCCGGGGGGCGGGCGGCCCGGGGCGTGCGGGGCCGCGGGCGCGTCGAGGCGGGGCTCGAAGCGGACCGGCTTCGGCCAGGGGTGGCCCAGCGGCTCCACGCCGAGCTGGCCGGCCAGCTCCCGCTCGAAGAGGTGGAGCGACGGGCACTCCTCGGCCAGCGACGGCAGCGACCGACCGGCCACCGTGCTGAGGAGGCCGAGCCGCCCGGCGGCGTCGTGGGCCAGGACGGCCGTGATCAGGACCTGGCCCGGGGCCTCGGGGAGCGGCCGGCCGTAGTAGGCGCTGGCCCGGGCGCCGGCGGTCAGGGCGTCGGCCAGGATCTGCTGGAACTCGCCGGGCGGCAGGCGCGGGACGGCGACGGCGTCCACGGCCTGGCCGTTGCCGACGAGCAGGACCCGGTGGGCCATCAGCGCCCCCCCGCCAGCGCCGCCGCCTGGTCGTAGAGGGCGCGCAGCGGCGGCGGCACCCACAGCCCGAGCAGCAGCACCACCGCCAGCAGCGCGAGCGGCGGCCCCGCGCTGAGCACCGAGTCGCCCATGGCGGGGCGCTCCATGCCGGCGGGCGGCGCGCCCTGGACCAGCCCGAGGACGGTGGCCCCCATGCCGACGAAGATCACGGCGAGGCCGAGCAGATAGGCGGCGGCGGCGGCGAACGCGCCGGTCTGCACCGCGCCGGTCAGGATGGCGAACTCGCTGAAGAACGGGGCGAAGGGCGGCGAGCCGGTGATGGCCAGGAAGCTCGCCAGGAAGACGGGGCCGGAGATCGGCAGGACGGCGGCGGCGCCGCGGACCCTCTCCACCTGCTTGGAGCCGAAGGCGCGGTGGATGTTGCCGGCGGTCAGGAAGAGCGCGCCCTTGGTGAGGCCGTTGTTGACGAGGTGCATGAAGGCGCCGGCCGTCGCGACGCCGCCCACCCCGAGGCCGAGGACCAGGATGCCCATGTGCTCGACGCTGGAGTAGGCGAGCATGCGCTTGAAGTCCCGCTGCCGCACCAGGAAGACCGCCGCCAGGCCGATGGAGAGCAGGCCGAGGGCCACGAAGGCCTGGCGCGCGAACTCGCCGTCGCCGGCCGCGTCGCAGACCTGCAGCGCCCTGACCAGGGCGAGGAGCGCCACGCTGGTGACCCCGCCGGAGAGGATGGCGCCGAGCAGCCCCGGCGCCTCGCCGTAGGCGTCGGGCTTCCAGGCGTGGAAGGGAGCCAGCCCCATCTTGGTGCCGTACCCGGCCAGCAGGAAGACGAAGGAGAAGCGCACCCAGGGGCGCACCAGGCTGGGCCCCGCCGCGAGCAGGTCGGAGAGGAGCAGCGACCGCGGGCCGCCGGGGCCGGTCGAGGCGAGCGCCAGCAGGAAGGTGCCCAGGAGCGCGAAGGCGATGCCGACCGAGCAGACCACCAGGTACTTCCAGGCGGCCTCGAGCGAGCGCTCGTTCTGGTTGAAGTAGATGAGCGGGGCGGTCGACAGGGTGGTGATCTCGATGGCCACCCAGAGCAGCCCGAGGTGCTGCGCCATGGCCACCGCCGAGGTGGCGGCCAGGAGGACCAGCAGGCCGCCCACGAAGGCGCGGTTGGGCCGGTCGCGCCGCCGCTCCAGGTAGCCCTGGGCGTAGACGGCGCACACCAGGAAGAGCGCGCTCACGAGCGCGAGGACCAGCAAGCCCGCCGCGTCGAGCCCGAGCCAGCCGTCCAGGACCGGCGCCGGCCGGGTGGCCCAGGCCCACCCCACCGCCGCGGCGTGCGCCACGGCCCCCAGCAGCAGGACGCGAGGACGCCAGCGGGCCGCCGGCATGGCGAAGGCCAGGGCGGCGAGGGCGAGCGGGGCGGCGAGCAGGAGGAGCACGCGTCAGTCCCTGAGCGACGAGAGCTTCTCGGTGTCCAGCGAGGAGAAGGCGCGCTGGATGTCGAACATCACCAGCCCCATGACGAAGACCGCCGCGAAGAGGTCGAGCAGCACGCCCACCTCCACCATGGCGGGCATGAAGTCGGAGAGGAGCAGGCCGAGCACGAAGACCCCGTTCTCCAGCACCAGGAAGCCGAGCACCTGGCCCACGGCCTTGCGGCGGGTCACGATGAGCAGCAGGCCCGCCCAGACGGTCCCCATGGAGGTCGGCACCAGGAGCGGGTGCGTGCCGGGGAAGGGCAGGGGCAGGTCCGACCCCAGCCAGATGGCCAGGGCGATGCCCAGGGCGCCGGCCACCAGCGTGGGGACGAAGCCCACCAGCGGCGCCAGCTCCCGGCTCACGGTGGACTCGCGCGTGGCCCGCGCCAGCAGCCACGGGATGCCGAGGGCCTTCACGACCAGCGCGCCCACCGCCAGCGTGAGGGCGTGGCGGGTGTCGGTGGCGGCGCCGGCCAGGGCCAGGGGCATGAAGGCCAGCACCCCGCCCTGCAGCGCCACCGCGCGGATGCCGGCGCGCAGGCGCGACGAGGCGAGCACGAACAGGTCGATGACCAGGACGAGGACGAAGAGGAGGTCGATCCAGCCGGTCACTCGGGTCACCTCAGGAGCAGGATCAGCGCGAAGGCGGAGAGCACCGACGCGCCGATGAGGAGCTGGGGCACCCGCACCAGGCGGAGGCGGGCCATGGTCGACTCCACCAGGCCGATGGCGACGGCGAAGGCCACCTGCCCGAGGCCGAAGGCGAGCAGCGCCAGCCAGGGGTCGGCGAGGCGCGCCCCCAGGGCCAGCTGCACCACCAGGGCGCCGAAGAGGTACAGCTTGAGCGCCGCGCCGTACTGGATCATGGCGAGATCCGGCCCGGAGTGGTCGAGGACCATGACCTCGTGGATCATGGTGAGCTCGAGGTGGGTGGCGGGGTCGTCCACCGGGATGCGGGCGTTCTCGGCCAGCGCCACCACGAAGATGGCCAGGGCCACCAGCAGCAGCGCGGGGCCGTCGGTCCGCCAGGAGGCCGCCAGGCCGTCCCCCAGCAGGTGGGTCAGGTCGACGCCGCCGGTCGAGCGGACCAGCGAGACCAGCCCGAGGAAGAGGGCCGGCTCGGCCAGCGCGGAGAAGGCGGCCTCCCGGGCCGCCCCCATGCCCTCGAAGGACGACCCGGTGTCGAGCGCGGCCAGGACGGTGGCGAAGCGGGCCAGGCCGAGCAGGTAGGCCAGCAGGACGAAGTCTCCCGCGAACGAGAGGGTCGAGGCCGGGCCGCCCAGCGGGAGGAGCAGTCCCGCCGCCGCCACCGCCGCGAGGCTGACGACCGGGCCGGCGCGGAAGATCCAGGAGGTGGTCCGGCTGTAGACGGCCCCCTTGCCGGCCAGCCGGCGGAGGTCGAGGTAGGGCTGGAGGAGCGGCGGCCCCTCGCGCCCGGCCACCCGGGACTTGACGCGGCCGATCACGCCCAGCAGCAGGGGCGGCAGGAGCAGGAAGGCGGCGAGCTGGAGGGCGGCCAGGATCATCGGGTCACCGCAGCTCGAGCCAGGTGAGCAGCCCGAGCACGCCGGTGAGGACCAGCAGCACCTTGGCCTGGACCCGGCCGCCGACCTGGGCCCGCAGCCGGTCCGCCAGCGAGGTGGCCGAGCGCAGCGCGGGGAGGATGGCCACGTCGAGGACGGTGTCGGGGACGTGAGAGTCGAAGGCCGCGTGGCGAGGGAAGAGGCCGGCGGGGGGCTCCACCCGCTTCCTGGGGAAGAAGACCCAGCCGAAGCGGAGCACCAGGAGCTCCGCGAAGGAGGAGCCGGTGTACTGCATGCGGGGCGTCGGGGAGGCGAAGCCGCAGCCCCAGGTCGGCGCGGTGGGCTGGCGGCCGCCGAGCCGCCGGGCGCGCCAGAGGACCAGCGCCCCGGCCGCCGCGAGCAGGGCCAGGGCGACCAGGCTGACGCGCCAGGCCGCGCGGGCG
>JAJYAW010000275.1 GCA_021779335.1 Myxococcales bacterium
CTGGCCGGCGGCCCCGGCGGCCCCGGCGCCGCCCAGCGCCTCGGGCGCCAGGCCGAGCAGCCCCTCCAGGCCGCCGTCGGCGCCGGTGAGGGCCTTCACCACGCCCTCGGCGCCGAGGTCGAGGGTCGGCTTCACCGCGATGACGCTCCAGGCCACCTCCGGGTGGCCCTCCTCCTCGAAGGTGCCGTCGTCGGTCTGGTCGAAGTCGCGGAAGCCGTCCTCCTCGAACCTGGCCTCCACCTCGGTGAGCTTGGTGCGCGCCAGCAGCGTGGCCAGCTCCAGGTGCTGCGCCCGCTCGTGGTTGCGCAGCGCGCCGCCCACCACGTCGAAGATGGCCGCCAGGGACATGGCCAGGATGGCCATGGCCACCATGACCTCCAGGAGCGTGAAGCCGCGCCCGACCGGCCGGGAGCCCGGGGGCCGGGCGCGGGCGCCTCGACGGGCGGATGGGGCCGGGCGGGTCACGGCGCGTCCTTCACCACGCCGCTGACGACGCGGGCGCGGCCGGTGAAGGGCTCGACCACGATGGTGTAGACGCTGTCGCCGTCGGCCAGCTCGATGACGGCGCGCTCGGCCTGGCCGCCCGGGAAGAAGTGGACGTAGGCGGTGCCCTGGGTGATCGGCTCGCTCCGCCCCTCCACCCGCACCTCGCGGATGGCGGTCTTGCCCGGCAGCTCGCGCTTCGACAGGAGCCGGTCGGTGAAGCCGCCGAAGCGGGTCCTGGCGAGCAGGCGGCGCCGATCGGCGTCCTTCTCGTCGGGGAAGCGGTCCTCCAGGTCCCCCTGGTCGGCCGCGCCCTGCTTGCCGCCGCGGCCGTCGTCGCGGACCACCCCCGCCAGGTGCGGGGCGCACTCGGCGCCGAAGGTGCGGGCGTCGAGGTCGAGCACCATGCGGCAGGTGGCGTAGCGCAGCGCCGCCGTGTCGAAGAGGTAGCGCAGGGAGCCGGCCAGCTCGCCGGCCCCCCGGCGCGCGTCGGCGCCCGTCAGCGAGGAGAGGGCGGGCACGACGGCGGCCGCCATGACCGCCATGACGGCCACCACGATCATGAGCTCGACGAGGGTGAACCCCCGGGCCAGGCGCCCGTGGACTCCGCCCCGCCAGGGCGATGTCAGCGGCGCCGGCAACCGGTCCTCAGGGGTTCACCAGGTCGGCGTTCTCGCCCTCGCCGCCCGGGGCGCCGTCGGCGCCGTAGCTCTTCACGTCGTAGCCGTCGGCGTGCACCTGGCCCGGGCAGAGGTAGACGTAGTCGTGGTCCCAGGGGTCCTTGACCTTGCCGTCCTTGTTGGGCTTGAGGATCTTCTCCTGCAGCAGGATGCCCAGCCCCTCCTCGGTGGTGGGGTAGCGGCCGCGCAGGAGCTTGTAGGTGTCGACCGCGCCGGTGATGTTGGAGATGTCGGACTTGGCGGTCCGCATCTTGGCCTCGGCCAGGTTGCCGAAGACGTTGACGGCCACGGCCGTGCCGATCAGGCCGATGATGATGACCACGACCATGATCTCGATGAGGGTCATGCCGCGCTGGGCGCGGCGCTGCTTGGCGTTCACGGTTCAGGTGCCTCCTGCGAGAGAGTTGATCTGGAGGATGGGCATGAGGATGGAGAAGACGATGAAGGCCACCACCACGCCCATGCCGACGATCATGAAGGGCTCGAGGAGCGAGGTGAGGGCGGCCACGGTGGTCTCCACCTGGTCCTCGTAGGCGTCGGCCACGTTGGCCAGCATCTCCTCGAGCGAGCCGGTCTTCTCGCCGACCGCCACCATGTGGTGGACCAGCGGCGGGAACTCGCCGGAGCGCTTGAGCGGGGCGGCGATGGTCTCGCCCTCCTGGATGGAGACGCGCGCCTGCTCGATGACCTCGGCGAGCCGCACGTTGCCCACCACGTTCTTGACGATGTCCATGGCGGCCAGCAGCGGCACGCCGCTCTTGAGCAGCGTGGCCAGCGTGCGCGAGAAGCGGCCGATGGCGATGGTGCGGATGAGGCGGCCGAAGACCGGCACCTTGAGCTTGAAGCGGTCCCAGCGGGCCCGGCCGGCGCCGGTGGCCTTCCAGCGGACGAAGCCCCACGCGGCCAGCCCCGCCAGGATCAGCACGGCCCACCAGGACCTGGCCATGAAGGTGGAGAAGGCGATGAGCGCCCTGGTGGTCCAGGGCAGCACCGCCTTGGTGTCCTCGAAGATCTTGGTGATCTTGGGGATGACCACCGTGAAGAGGGCGGCCAGCACCAGCGTGCCGATGACCAGCATGGCCGCCGGGTAGATCATGGTGCCGATGATCTTGGAGCGCAGCCGCGCCTGGGCCTCGGTGAAGTCGGCCAGCCGCACCAGCACCACGTCGAGGGCGCCGGAGGACTCGCCGGCCCGGATCATGTTGTTGAAGAGGCCGGTGAAGACGCCCGGGTGGGCCGCCAGGGCGTCGGCCAGCGAGGAGCCCTCGTTGACCCGCTGGCGCACGTCGGAGACGACCCGCTTGAGCCGCTCGTGCTCCACCTGCTCGACGAGCGCGGCCAGCGACTCGACCAGCGGGATGCCGGCGTGGATGAGCACGGCCAGCTGGCGGGTCATGACGGCCAGGTCCTCGGCGCTGACCCGCCCCTCCACCCAGCGGCGCACGTTGACGTCGCGCCTGGCCTGGGCCTGCTGCTGCTGCTCGCCCAGCACCTCGGTGAGGAAGACGCCGTCGCGCTTCAGGACCAGGCGCAGCGCCTTGGGGGACTCGGCCTCCTTGAGCCCCTGGACCGCCTTGCCCGACGCCGTGAGCGCCTTGTACTCGAAGACCGGCATGGCGCTAGTGGAGGTCCTCGGCGGTCACCGAGAGGACCTCGGCCACGGTGGTGATGCCGCGGGCCACCTTGTAGGCGCCGTGGGCCATGAGCGAGAGCATCCCGCGCGAGGCGGCGGCGTGCTTGATGGTGGAGGAGTCGGTGTTCTTGAGGATGAGCTGGCGGATGTCGTCGTCCACCAGCATGAGCTCGTAGATGCCGGTGCGGCCCATGTAGCCGGTCTGCTGGCAGGCCGGGCAGCCGGCCGACTTGTAGATGACGCTGGGGTTGCCGGCCTGGGCCCAGATCTCGTCGGAGAGCCCCACCTGGTCGCGCTCCTCGCGGGTGGGCAGGTAGGGCTTGCGGCACTCGGGGCAGAGCACGCGCACCAGCCGCTGCGCCAGCACGCCCACCAGCGAGGAGGCCACCAGGAAGGGCTGCACCCCCATGTCGACCAGGCGCGTGATGGCCCCGGCGGCGTCGTTGGTGTGGACGGTGGAGAGCACGAGGTGGCCGGTCAGCGAGGCCTGGATGGCGATCTCGGCCGTCTCCAGGTCGCGGATCTCGCCCACCATGATGACGTCCGGGTCCTGGCGCAGGAAGGAGCGCAGGCCGCCGGCGAAGGTGAGCTCGATCTTGGGGTTGACCTGCACCTGGCCCACGCCCTTGAGCGGGATCTCGACCGGGTCCTCGATGGTGAGGATGTTGAGGTCCGGCGAGTTGATCTTGGCCAGCGCGGCGTAGAGCGTGGTGGTCTTGCCGGAGCCGGTCGGGCCGGTCACCAGCACGATGCCGTGGGCGCGGGTCACCAGCCCGTCCATGATCTTGAGCTGCCAGGGCTCGAAGCCGATCTCGGCCAGGTCGAGGATGACGTTGGACTTGTCGAGGAGCCGCATGACGATGCGCTCGCCGTGGTTGGTGGGGACGGTGGAGAGGCGCACGTCCACGTCCTTGCCGGCGATCTTGATGCGGATGCGGCCGTCCTGCGGCAGCCGCTTCTCGGCGATGTTGAGGCCGCCCATGATCTTGATGCGGCTGGCGATGGACGCCTGGAAGCGCTTGGGGGCGCGGATGACCTCGCGCAGGACCCCGTCGATGCGGTAGCGCACCGAGATGTCCTTCTCCTCCGGGTTGATGTGGATGTCGCTGGCCCGCTCCTTGACGGCGCGGAAGAGGAGTGAGTTGACGAGCCGGATGATGGGGGCCTCGTCGTCGGCGTCGAGCAGGTCGGCCGGCTCCTCCAGCTCGTGGGCCACGCTCTCGAGGTCCTCGCTCTCGAGCCCCTGCATGATGGTGTCGTGCTCGTCGGCGGCCCGGTCGTAGGCCATGTTGATGGCGTCGAGCACCACCTGGCCGGTGGCCACCTCGGGCGCCACCGGCGCGCCCACCAGCACCGAGACCGAGTCCTGCGCCGCGGTGTCGAGCGGATCGACCACGGCCAGCCGCACCGCCCCGCCCTCGCGCCCCAGGGGCAGCACGCGGGCCTGCTTGGCGAAGTTGATGGGCACCCGCTTGACGAGCTCGGGGTCGAGCCGCTCCAGGTCGATGCGCTCCAGGTAGGGCAGGTCGAGCTGGATGGCCAGGGCGCGCAGCACGTCGGCCTCGCCGACCACCTTGTGCCGCACCAGGATCTCGCCGAGCCGCTGCCCGGCCGCCTCGCCGCGCTGCGCCGCGAGCGCCTCCTCCAGCCGCTCCGGGGCGAGCCCGGCCACCTCCGCCAGGATCTCGCCGAGCCGCCGGCCGCTCAGCCGGGCCGGGGCGCGCGCCACCACCGCCGTGCGCTCGGACGGCGCGAGCGCCAGGGTCTCGGCGGGGCCGCCGCTCATGGCCTCGGCCCCTGTGGGGGCGCCGGCTGGGGCGGCGGTGGCGGCTGGGCAGGCGCCGCCGCCGGCGGCACCTCCGGCTGGACCTCGAGGGGCTCCAGGGTGCCGTCCGGCAGGGCGGGGCCGGGCCGGACGGGCGGGGTCCCCGGC
>JAJYAW010000276.1 GCA_021779335.1 Myxococcales bacterium
GGCGCGCCGCCTCGCCGACGCTGGCCGAGCGCTACGCCCGGTACCAGGCGGCGCTCGGCCTCCCCGAGGCGCAGGCCGACCTCCTCACCGGGGACCTCGCCGTGGCCACCTTCTTCGACGGCGCCGTGGCCGCCCACCCGGGCGCGGCCACCATCGCCCGCTGGCTGGTCAACGACCTGCTGGGGCTGGCCGGCGAGCGGCCGCTCGGATCCCTGCCGCTCTCCCCGGCCGCCTTCGGCGCCTTCGCGGCGCTGGTGGACGGCGGGGAGCTCACCGCCGCGGCCGCCAAGGTGCTGCTGGCCGACCTGGCGGCCGCCGGCGGCGACCCGGCCGCGCGCCTGGCCGCCCTCGGCCTGGGCAAGGTGGAGGACGCCGCCGCCATCGACGCCGCGGTGGACCGGGCCCTGGCCGCCCGCGCCGCCGAGGTGGCCCGCTACCGGGCCGGCGAGAAGAAGCTGCTGGGCGTGATCCTGGGCGCCGCCATGAAGGAGGCCCGCGGCGCCGACGGCGCCGCGGTGCGCCGGCGGCTCACCGAGCGGCTGGGTTGAGCCGGACGGCGGGGCGCGTGCGCCCGCGCCCGCGGTGCGGTATCTCTGGTCCTCCATCCACCGTCGGGAGCCCGCGCCGCCATGCAGCAGACCGAGAACCTCAACGTCGTGGCCTTCGACCTGATGCCCTCGCCGGCCGAGGTGCAGGCGCGCTGCCCGCTCACCGAGCGCGCCGCGCAGACGGTGCTGCAGGGGCGCCGCTCGCTGGAGGCCATCCTGGACGGGCGCGACCGGCGCCTCTTCGTGGTGGTGGGCCCCTGCTCCATCCACGATCCGGTGGCCGGCATGGACTACGCGCGCCGGCTGCGCGCCCTGGCCGAGGAGGTGTCGGAGAGCCTGGTGCTGGTGATGCGGGTCTACTTCGAGAAGCCGCGCACCTCGCTGGGCTGGAAGGGGTTCATCAACGACCCGCACATGGACGACTCCTTCCGCGTCGACGAGGGGATGGAGCGGGCCCGCCGCTTCCTCCTCGACGTGAACGAGCTCGGGCTGCCCTGCGGCACCGAGGCGCTCGACCCCATCGCGCCCCAGTACTACGGGGACCTGATCGCCTGGACCGCCATCGGCGCCCGCACCTCCGAGTCGCAGACCCACCGCGAGATGTCCTCCGGCCTCTCCACCCCGGTGGGCTTCAAGAACGGGACCGACGGCGACGTGGACGCGGCGGTCAACGCCATCCTCTCGGCCGGCGGGGCCCACGCCTTCCTGGGCATCAACGGCCAGGGGCGCACCGCCATCGTCCGCACCCGCGGCAACCGCTACGGGCACGTGGTGCTGCGCGGCGGCGGCGGGCGGCCCAACTTCGACACCGTCTCCATCTCCCTCACGGAGCAGGCGCTGCGGAAGGCCAGGCTCCCGCTCAACGTGGTGGTGGACTGCTCGCACGCCAACTCCTGGAAGAAGCCGGAGCTGCAGCCGCTCGTCATGCGCGACGTGGTCCACCAGGTCCGCGAGGGGAACCGCTCGGTGGTGGGCATGATGGTGGAGAGCTTCCTGGAGCAGGGCAGCCAGCCGGTCCCGGCCGACCTCTCCACCCTGCGCTACGGCCTGTCGGTCACCGACGCCTGCGTCGGCTGGGACACCACCGTCGAGATGCTGCGGGCGGCCCACCAGGTGCTGCGCGAGGTCCTGCCGCAGCGCCAGCGGCCCTGAGTGAGCGGCGCGGCGCCGCCCGGCGCGCCGGCTACGGGGCCTCGGTCCCGGCCAGCGCCCGGAGCCGCAGGCCCACCGCCTCGCAGACCTGCAGCGAGGGGACCTGCCCGCCCAGCCCCTGCAGCCTGAACTGGTCGCGGACCCGCTGGCCGCGCGTCTCCAGCCGGAGCTCGCGCGGGAAGAGGCCGTAGAGGGCGAAGACCCGCAGGAGCCGATCCAGGAAGCCGAGCGCGTCCACCGCCTCCACGTCGACCAGCAGCTCGGTGGCGGTGCGGGTCAGCACGAAGGTGTCGATGACCACGCTCGCCTCGTCCAGGTGGTCGGGCGCCTGCCCCTCCTGGGCCAGGGCCAGGAAGTCGAGGGCGCGGGGATCCACCGAGCGATCGAGCGGCTCCACCAGCATCTCCACCTCCCAGACGTGCCCGCCCCGCCGCGCCCCGCTGCCGCGCACCACGTTGAGCCTCCGCGCCGCCAGCGAGGCGGCCAGCCGCCCCGCCCAGCCGACCGTGAGCGCGCCCTGGACGCGGACCTGGTAGCGCCCCGCCTCGGCCTCGACGACCTGGCTGCCGGCGGCGGGGGCGGTGGGCTTCGGGCTCGGCTCGGCGGCGTCCATGGGCGGTCCTCCGGGTGCTGCGCTCCCCCGCTGCAAGCGTCCGGCCATTGTCGCACGAGCCGGCGGGGCGCGCTGGCGGACCGCCCGGCCCCGTCCGCGCTGCCGCCGCGGCGGGCAGGCTGCCGGGGGGGCGGGCAGCCGCGCCTACGCCCCGCGCACCACCACGCCGGACGCCGTCTCCGCGTAGACGTACTCGGGGTGGAACTTCTCGGCGCTGCGCAGGGCCCACTCCCGGTCGAAGAGGACCACCGGCCGCTGGCGCACGTCGAGCACCACCAGCCCCTCGACGGCCTCGTGCAGGGCCGCCGGATCGAGCGGCTGGCCGTCGGCGCGGTGGACCCAGCGCGCCAGCTGCCAGGGCACCGCCTCGACCCGCACCTCCACGCCGTACTCGGCCTCGAGGCGGTACTTGACGACCTCGAACTGGAGCTGGCCGAGCGCGCCCAGCACCAGGTCGCCGGTGCGGCCGGCCGGCGGGCGGTAGAGCTGCACCGTCCCCTCCTGGGCCAGCTGCTCGATGCCGCGGGCGAACTGCTTTCGCTTGAGCGGGTCCACCAGCGCCAGCCTGCGGAAGTGCTCCGGGGCGAAGCTCGGGATCCCCTCGTAGCTGAAGGACGAGCCCTCCGTGAGGGTGTCGCCGATCTCGAGGGTGCCGGTGTCGTGCAGGCCCACCACGTCGCCCGCGAAGGACTCCTCCACCGTGGTCCGGTCCCGGGCCATGAAGACGGTCGGGTTGGCCAGGCGCAGGTCCTTGCCGCTCCGGACGTGGCGCACCTTCATGCCCTTGACCATCTTGCCGGAGCAGATGCGCAGGAAGGCCACCCGGTCGCGGTGGGCCCGGTCCATGTTCGCCTGGATCTTGAAGACGAAGCCGCTGAACTCGGGGCGCGCGGGCTCCACCGGCCCCTGGTCGGAGGGGCGCGCCCGCGGCGGCGGCATGAGCTCGCAGAAGGTCTCCAGGAAGGCCTCCAGCCCGAAGTTGTTGACGGCCGAGCCGAAGAACATGGGGGAGAGCTGCCCGCCCTCGAACTTGGCCGAGTCGAAGCCGTCGCCGGCCGCCTCCAGGAGCTCGGCGTCGTGGCGGAGCTGGTCGTACCCGCGCTCGTCGAGCGCCTCCTTGACCGCCGGGTCGTCGATGCCCGTCACCTCGACCGGCGGCCGCTCCGCGCCGGCGGTGGAGGACGAGGTGGCGTGCTCCTTGTCGAAGAGGTAGACGCGCTGCCGGACCCGGTGCCAGACCCCGCGGAAGGTGCCGCCACGGAAGATGGGCCAGGTCACCGGGTAGACCCCGATGCCCAGCACGCTCTCCACCTCGCCGATGAGGTCGAAGGCGTCGCGCCCCGGGCGGTCCAGCTTGTTGACGAAGGTGAAGATGGGGATGGCGCGCTGCCGGCACACGCGGAAGAGCTTGCGGGTCTGCGCCTCCACGCCCTTGGCGGAGTCGAGCAGCATGACCGCGCCGTCCACCGCGTGGAGCGTGCGGTAGGTGTCCTCGGAGAAGTCGGCGTGGCCCGGCGTGTCGAGCAGGTTGAGCTGCAGGCCGCGGTAGGGGAAGGCCAGCACCGAGGTGGTGATGGAGATGCCGCGCTCCCGCTCCATCTCCATCCAGTCGGAGACCGCCGAGGCCCGGCCGCGCTTGGCCTTGACGGCCCCGGCCACCTGGATGGCCCCGCCGTAGAGCAGCAGCTTCTCGGTGAGGGTGGTCTTGCCGGCGTCGGGGTGCGAGATGATCGCGAAGGTGCGGCGCCGGCCGATCTCGTGGGGGAGGCTCATGGACGGGCCGTCTCTACCACGAAAGCGGCGCGCCCACGCCCGCGCCCGGCGGTGGCGGACCGGCCCGTCCTGGGCTACGACCTGCTCCATGACCCCGACGCAGCGGGCCGCCCACCGGGAGACCCTGCTCCGCCTCCGCGCCGAGCTCGTCGCGGCCGGGCCGGAGCGCATCCAGCCCAACCGCACCGACCCGGCCTCCACCGGCGTGGCCGACGAGGACGCCCAGGCGCTCTCGGAGATGCACCAGGCGCTCGCCTCGCAGCGGAACCGGGAGCGGGCCCAGCTCCTCGGCCGCATCGACGCCGCCCTGAGGACGCTGGCCACGGCGCCGGAGGACTTCGGCCTGTGCCAGGCGTGCGAGGAGCCCATCGCCGCCCGGCGGCTGCAGCTCATGCCCTACGCCACCCTCTGCCCGGCCTGCCAGGCGCGGCGCGAGCCCCGGCTGGGCGGGCGCCGCAAGAACCTCACCGACTACTCCTGAGGGGCCTCCCTCGGCGCAGCCACGGAGCATCCACATGAGCCGGACGGGCGAGGAGGGCTGGGAGCGGGCCATCGCCGGGCAGCTGGCGGCCGGCCTGCCGGTCTCCGACGCCCGCTTCGACCGGCTCCTCCCGGCCGGGCTGGCGCGGCTGGCCGGGCTCC
>JAJYAW010000277.1 GCA_021779335.1 Myxococcales bacterium
CCGGCCGGGCGCGGCGGCGGCGCGGCCGGCGCGGCGCGGGGCGCCGCCGTCATGCTGGGCTGGAGCTGGTGCGTCTTGCCGTCGGCCTTGATCTCCCCCGGCTGGAAGGACTGGGCCTGCTGCGCGTAGGCGGCGTCGATGTCGTCGTACACGCCGTTGATGAGGTTGCGCAGCATCTCCTTGTGCTGCTCCTCCATGAGCTCGCGCACCACCTGGGGCAGGTTCTCGGCCCCGACGATGTCGGCGTAGGAGGTCTTCTTCGACGCGAGGATGTTCCCGCCGACGAAGAGGTGCGTGATGATGTGGGGGTTCTCCAGGCCCGAGTCCTCGGTCTGGATGTGGTACATCTTCCCCTTGTGCTTGATGTTGTGGTTGAAGCCCACAACCATCTTCTTCACGTCGGCGGCCATCGGCCCGGGACTGTACCAGCGCCGCGAGGATCCCGCTAGACGTCGACGTGCTCGGCCGCCTCGACCGGGCGCCCCAGGAAGCGCCCGGCCACCGCCAGGAAGCGCGCCGGGGCGTCGGTCACGAAGAAGCGGTGCACCCCCGCGGGCCAGGCGGGCCCGGGCGGCTCGCCCAGCAGCGCGGCCACCTCGGCCGCCACCGTCCGGGCGCTGTCCACCAGCACCACCCCGGGCAGCGCGGCGGCGATGGCCTCCTCGAGCAGGGGGTAGTGGGTGCAGCCCAGCACCAGGGTGTCCACCGCCGCCGCCGCGAGCGGCGCCAGGTAGCGGCGCACCACCCCGCGCACCACCTCGTCGGCGGGGTCGGTCCACCCCTCCTCGGCGAGCGGCACGAAGAGCGGGCAGGCCCGGGCCACCACCTCCAGGCCGGGGCGGGCCGCCTGGAGCGCCGCCTGGTAGGCGCCGCTGGCCACCGTGCCGGGAGTGCCGATGACGCCGACGCGCCCGCCCCGCGTGGCCGCCGCGGCGGCCCGGGCGCCCGGCTCCACCACGCCGAAGACCGGCACCGGCAGCGCCTGGCGCAGCGCCGGCAGCGCCACCGCCGAGGCGGTGTTGCAGGCCACCACCAGGAGGTCGATCCCCTCCCCGAGCAGGAAGCGGGCGGTGCGCAGCGAGTACTGCGTCACCGTCTCGGCCGACTTGGTGCCGTAGGGGACGCGGGCGGTGTCGCCGAGGTAGAGCGTGTCGGCGTGCGGCAGCGCCGCCAGCAGGGCCCGCTGCACGGTCAGGCCGCCCACGCCGGAGTCGAAGATGCCGATGCGCGGGGCCCGCCGCGGCGCGGTGGGGGGCGTCACCGGGCCGCTCACGGCGTGCACGGCCCGGTGACCGGGGTCAGCACCACGTCGAGAGGCGTGACGCCGGGGGCGTGCAGCGTCACGTCCAGGGGCGTGCAGGCCTGGTAGACCGGCACCGGGCTGGCCGACACGGGGTCGCGCACGTCCTGGATCCAGCGCAGCGAGTAGAGGCCCCAGGGGAGCGGGACGGTGATGGTCGCCTGGGCCGGGTCCGCCTGGCACGCCAGCGCCGCCGGGGCGTTGGTCGCGTTGACGATCGAGACGGCCTGCCCGGTGGTCTGGTCCTGGACCAGGTACCACATGAACCCCTGCAGCTGGAGCCCGTCGCCGGCCGCCCAGCAGAGCCCCGTGCTGGTGGCGTAGCCGATGCGCAAATAGCCGGCGCCGGGCCTCAGCGCCACGCGGGTCTCGCCGCAGCCGTCCACCGAGAGCGTGCCCCAGTCCTGGTAGAGGACGGCGCCGGCGGCGGAGAGCCCCTGGACGGTGAAGCCGTGAGGGCCGGTCTTCAGCCCCCCGAAGGTGGCCGCCCCCTGCGCGCAGTCCATCCCCAGACCGGCGGCCTGGCCGTCGATCCAGAGGCTCACCTTGGCCACGCCCGCGGCGGCGCAGCCGACGCCGGCGGTCCCGTCGGCGAGATCGAAGCGCCAAGAGATCGTCAGCGCCGGCGCGGTGCAGGGGGCGGCGCAGCCGGCGGCGACGGCGCCTGCGGCGAGGAGGGGCAGCGCGAGGAGGAGGTGGCGCATCGGCGGTGGGCTCCGGAGCTGGCGGTGACGGCGCATCCTAGCCGGTCCCCGGGCGAGCGGCGCGCCGCGGCGAGGGGCCCAGTCGCGCCGAGGGCGCCGCCCCGGTGGAGGAGCGACGCCCTGGCGAGGAGGGCGGGCCCGCGCCCTACGGCGTGGAGCAGGCCGGCACCGGCGCCGTGAGGAGCGTGGCGGTGAAGCCCCCCGCCCCCACCTGGGGCCCGAAGTGGGACAGCGCCACGTCGCAGGAGTCGAACACCAGGAGACCGGGGGAGGTGACGTCGTACCCCTTCATGCGCACCGTGTAGTCGTCGAGGTCGAGCGGCCCGGGGTAGACGTAGGCCGGCAGCGGATCCGAGCACCCGGCCGAGTAGTCGTCGATGAGCTTGCGCGAGACGACGTCGAAGATCTGCACCGTGAAGTTGGGGACGAGGGCGTCGGCGCAGGTCAGGTAGTCGGTGCCAGGGGACGGACCGAAGGCGAGGTAGGCGTAGGCCTCGAGGGGGGCCGAGATCCCCTGCATGGCGGCGTGGACGGTGGCCACGCCGTTGGCGGTCACCATGACGTCCACCGAGGACCGGTAGACGGCCTGGCTGCCGCGGTACCCGGTGAGGACGATGGTGTTCGGGCCGGCGGGGAGCAGGTCCACCACCGCCCCCTGCGTCCAGCCCCCGCCGGAGGGGCCGGTGCAGCCGATGTCGAAGGTGCCGGCCGCGGAGGAGACCCGCACCGTGTCCACGTAGGACTCCGGGCAGGTGCCGCTCGTGCCGGTCGCGGCGGGCGAGCCGTAGCTCGCGTCGTAGGTGACGAAGCCGCCGGGCTGGGCCGGGGCCGATCGATCGAAGGCCCAGTACAGGTTCACGGTCCCGGTCGGGCCGGAGGAGCTGGAGCCGACACCACACCCGGTCCCGGCGAGGGCGGTGGCGACGGCGGCGGTCAGGGCGAGGGCTCTCATCTGTTCCTCCTTGGAAGGGCTGGGCAGGCGCGGCGAGACGGGTCAGGGATGAGCAACCGCCATGCCACGCCGGATACGGCCCGGATCTGGGCCACAGGGTAACCCCGGCGGCGCCGTGCCGCCACGCCCGTGGCCTGCCGGCACACCCGCCCGGGCGGTCCGGAGGGCAGGATCGGCGCGCCGGCGCGTTCATGTTAGAGATCCTCACCCCGACCGGCGCCCCCTCCCCGCGCGCCAGGCCCCCGCGCCCCGAGACCATGACCCTGCCCCTGCCCCTGCTCGCCCTCCCCGTCCCGCTCGCCGCCGCAGGTGAGGGGATCGACTACATCGCCATCGTCACCAACGCCGGGCCGGTGGGCCAGGGCGTGCTGCTGCTGCTGGCCACCGCCTCCGCCGTCTCCTGGGCCATCATCGTCAAGAAGCACCTGCAGCTCCGCCGCGCCGAGGCCGAGAGCGCCAGGTTCCTGGGCGTCTTCTGGCAGTCGAAGCGGCTCGACGCCATCTACCAGGCGGCCGAGCAGCTGGGCGCCTCGCCGCTGGGCGCCGTCTTCCGCGCCGGCTACGTGGAGCTCTCCAAGGTGACGCAGCAGAAGGGGGGCGAGGGGGGCGGCATGAGCGAGCAGCTCGGCGGCCTGGAGAACGTGGAGCGGGCCCTCAAGCGGGCCGCCTCGGCCGAGGTCACCGGGCTGGAGCGGCGCGTCGCCTTCCTCGGCACCACCGCCTCGGCCGCCCCCTTCGTCGGCCTCTTCGGCACGGTGTGGGGCATCATGCAGGCCTTCCACGAGATCTACCGGATGGGCAACGCCAACCTGGCCACGGTGGCGCGCCCCATCTCCGAGGCGCTCATCGCCACCGCGGTGGGGCTCTTCGCCGCCATCCCGGCGGTGGTGGCCTACAACTTCTTCGTCTCGCGCATCCGGGTCATCGACGGCGAGATGCAGAACTTCTCGTCCGACTTCCTCAACATCGTGCGGCGCCACTTCTTCAGCCCGGGGCGGTGACCAAGGTGGCGCTCTCCTCCAGCGGCGGCGGCCGCTCGACCCTCACCGACATCAACATCACGCCGCTCGTCGACGTGATGCTGGTGCTCCTCATCATCTTCATGGTGACGGCGCCGCTCATCCAGCAGGGCGTGGCGGTCCACCTGCCGGAGACGCGCGCCAAGGCCATCGACGCGCCGGAGCAGAAGCTGGTGCTCTCCATCAAGGCCGACCGGTCCCTCTGGCTGGGGGGCGGCGAGGAGGCGGCCCGCGTCCCGCCCGAGCGGCTCGAGGAGGTGCTGCGCGCCAACTCGCGCGTGCAGAAGGAGAAGGAGCTCTTCCTCATGGCCGACAAGACCCTGCCCTACGGCGTGGTGGTCGACGTCATGGCCGCGGTGCAGCGGGCCGGCATCACCAGCATGGGGATGATCACCAACCCCCAGCCGGAGCGGACCGGGCCGAAGGGGGCCGCGGAGGACGGCCGGCGGTGAGCGGCCCGGGCCAGAGCGCGCTGGGCCGCGCGGACCGGCTCTGGCCGGTGGTGGTGGCGTCGGCGGCCGTCCACCTCCTGCTGCTCTGGCTCGGCCTGGGGATCCGCCGGCCGTCGAGGATCGAGCAGGGGCAGGCGCCCATCGTGGCCCGGCTCGTCCGGCTCGGCGAGGTGCGCCCCAAGGCGCTGCTGCCCCGCAAGGAGGCCCCGCCGCCGCCCGCCGCCGAGTCCCCTGCCCCCGCGCCGGCCCCGGCGCCCGCCCCCCCGCCCTCGCCCAAGGCGATCGCC
>JAJYAW010000278.1 GCA_021779335.1 Myxococcales bacterium
CAGGTGGGCGGCCTGCTCTACCTGCGCACCACCGCCTCCTGGTACCGGGCCACGCCGCCCTCCGCCTGGCCGCTCTCCTCGCCGAACCTGCTCGACGTCTACCTGGACGCGCGGCCCAACGACCGGGTGCGGGCCTTCGCGCTGGGCCGGCTCTTCTACACGCCGACCGGGGCCGGCGCGGCGCCGCTCGGCCCCTTCTCCGCGCCGCCGCCCCCGGAGTCGCGCGCCGTGCTCGACCAGGCCTACGTCAACTTCGACGTCGACCACGCGGTCTTCGTCACCGCCGGCAAGCAGCACGTGAAGTGGGGCACCGGCAGGTTCTGGAACCCCACCGACTACCTGCACCCCGTCCGCCGCGACCCGCTGGCCCCGTACGACGACCGCAGCGGCGTCACCATGGTGAAGGCCCACCTCCCCTGGGAGCGGCGCGGCTGGAACCTCTACGGCGTGGCGCTTTTGGAGGACCTGGCCGGCGGGAGCACCGCCGCGGCCCCGGCCGCCGGCTCCAGCCGCGTCGGCACCCTGGGGCGCGTCGGCCTGGGCGGGCGCGCCGAGGTGGTGCTCGGCCCGGTGGAGCTGGCGGCCGACGCGGTGGCGCAGCGCGGCCACCGCCCGCGCTTCGGCGTGGACGGCTCCCTGCCGGTCGGCGACGTCGACCTGCACTTCGAGGTGGCCCTGCGCAACGGCGTGGACGCGCCGCGCTACCAGGCCATCCCGGGCGCCCCGGCGGACGGCCAGGTCTGGCAGCGCTACGGCCTGGCGGCGCCGCGCGGGGTGGAGCCGGCGGTCGTCCTCGGCGGCGAGTGGAGCTGGAAGTACTCCGACGAGGACAGCTTCACGGTGGGCGCGGAGTACGCCTGGGACCGGGCCGGCTACGACTCGGCCAGGATCTACCCGCTCCTGCTGGTGGCGCCCTACCTCCCCGGCGCGCCGGACCAGCGGGCCGCCTTCACGCCCTTCGGCCTGGCCCGGCAGTACGCCGGCGCCTACCTGCTCCTGCCGAAGCCGGGCCGCTGGAACGACACCACCTTCACCCTCTCGGCGCTGGGCAGCCTGACCGACGGCTCCGCCGTGGTGCGGCTCGACCACGCGGTGCTCCTCGACACCTACCTGACCCTGGAGACCTACCTGGCCGGCCACCTGGGCCGCCAGGGGGGCGAGTTCCGCTTCGGCGGCACCTTCCCGCCGCAGCGCTACGGCCCCGGCCCGGGCGACGTGACCCCGCTCATCCCGGTGGCGCCGCCGGTGCTCGACGCCGGGGTGGCGCTGCGGGTGAGCCTGTAGCCCCGGCCCGCAGCGCGCCGCCCCTCGTCAGTACAGGAACTGCTCGCCCTGGGCCCGGAGCGCCGTGATGGCGGCCAGGTTCACGATGGACTGCACCGAGCAGCCCATCTGCAGCACGTTGACCGGCTTCTGCATGCCCAGCAGCACCGGCCCGATGACCTCGGCCCCGCCCACCCGCTCCAGCATCTGGTAGGCGATGTTGGCCGAGTCGAGGTTGGGGAAGACGAAGACGTTGGCGTCCTCCTTGAGCATCGAGAAGGGGAACTCCTCGGCGCGCACCTCGCTGGCGGTGGCGATGTCCACCTGGATCTCGCCGTCGATCTCCAGGTCCGGCTGGCGCCGCCGCACCAGCTCGGTGGCCTCCCGCATGCGCCGCGGGCTCGGGCCGGCGGCGCTGCCGAAGGAGGAGTAGGAGAGCATGGCCACCCGGGGCGTCACGTCGAAGTAGCGCGCCAGGTCGGCGGTGGCGATGGCGATCTCGGCCAGGTGGTCGGGCGAGGGGTCGATGTTCACCGTGCAGTCGGCGAAGAACTTGAAGTCGTTCTTGGTGACCACGATGTAGACGCCGGCGGCGTGCTTGCCGGCCCGGGTGCGCAGCACCTCGAGCGGCGGGCGGATGGCGTCGGCGTAGCCGGTGGTCAGGCCGGTCACCAGGCCGTCGGCGTCGCCCAGGTCCACCATGACCGAGCCGAAGTAGTTGCGGCTGCGGACCTTGCGGCGCGCCTCCTCGTGGGTGGTGCCGCGCCGCTGGCGCATCTCCCAGAGCCGGTGGACGTAGCGCTCGAAGTCCGGGCTCTCCTCGGGGAGCACGATCTGCACGCCGTCGAGGTCGTCGAGGTGCAGGTCGGCGATGGCCTTCCTGACCTGGGCCGGCGGGCCGAGCAGCACCGGCTCGCAGATGGCCTCCTCGCGGAGGATCTGGGCGGCCTGCAGGATCTTGGGGTGGTTGCCCTCGGCGAAGACGATCTTGGCCAGCTTCTTCTTGGCCTTGGAGAAGATGTTCCCCATGACCTGGTGGGAGCGGCTCTGCATCTTCTTGAGCCGCTCGCGGTACTCCTCGAGGTCGATCTTCACCCGGGCCACGCCGCCGTCCATGGCGGCCTTGGCCACCGCCGGCGCCACGTAGAGCAGCACGCGCGGGTCGAGCGGCTTGGGGATGATGTACTCGCGGCCGAAGCGGAACTTCTCGCCGCTGTAGGCGCGCGAGACCGACTCGGGCACGTCCTGCTTGGCGAGCTCGGCCAGGGCGCGCGCCGCCGCCATCTTCATCTCCTCGGTGATCTGCCTGGCGCGCACGTCGAGGGCGCCGCGGAAGATGTAGGGGAAGCCCAGGACGTTGTTGACCTGGTTCGGGTAGTCGCTGCGGCCGGTGGCCATGATGACGTCGGCGCGGGCCTCCTTGGCGTCCGGGTAGGTGATCTCCGGGTCCGGGTTGGCCAGCGCGAAGACGATGGGGTCCTTGGCCATCGCCTTGACCATCTCCTGGGTGAACTGGCCCTTGACCGAGCAGCCCAGCAGCACGTCGGCGCCCTGGGCGGCCTCCAGCAGCGTGCGCGACGTCGTGTCGCTGGCGAACTGGGCCTTGTACTCGTTCATCCCCTCGGTGCGCCCCTTGTAGACCACGCCCTTGGTGTCCACCATGACGACGTTCTCGAGCTTCACGCCGAGCGCCAGGTAGAACCGGGTGCAGGCGATGGCCGCCGCGCCGGCGCCGGAGACGACCACCCGGATCTGGTCGATCTTCTTGCCGTTGAGCTCGAGCGCGCTCAGCAGGGCGGCGCCGGAGATGATGGCGGTGCCGTGCTGGTCGTCGTGGAAGACCGGGATGTTCATCTCCCGCTTGAGCCGCTCCTCGACCAGGAAGCACTCGGGGGCCTTGATGTCCTCGAGGTTGATGCCGCCGAAGGTCGGCTCGAGGGCCTTCACCACCATGCAGATCTTGTCGACCTCCTTGGCGTCGATGTTGATGTCGAAGACGTCGACGTCGGCGAAGCGCTTGAAGAGGACCCCCTTGCCCTCCATGACCGGCTTGCCGGCGGCCGGGCCGATGTCGCCCAGGCCGAGCACGGCCGTGCCGTTGGAGACCACGGCCACCAGGTTGCCGCGGGCCGTGTAGAGGTAGGAGAGCTCCTCGTCCTTGGCGATCTCCAGGCAGGGCTCGGCGACGCCGGGCGTGTAGGCGAGGGCCAGGTCGCGCGCCGTGGCGCAGGGCTTGGTGGGGACCACCTCGATCTTCCCCTTGCGGCCGCGCGAGTGGTACTCGAGCGCGTCCTCGCGCCGGATCTTCTTCTTCTGCACGGGCGCGGAGGGGGGGTTGTTCGGAGGCGTGAAGTCGGTGGACATCGGGCTTCCTCAGTCGTGAGGGTGGGACTCGGCTGCCTGATCGTTGGATGAGAGGCCCGGGAGGAGACCTCCATCGAGGAGGGCTGTCAAGCGACCATCTGGGCGGGGCACGTCTTTTGCATTCATCGACCATCACGGGTGGTGACGCCGCCCCGGCTCGGGCTGCTCGCCGCGCCTCCTCCCCGGATCTCGACCACTTGACGCGCCCGGATGGCTCGCCCGCTCCACCCGCGGTGCGTCGTGGGCCTCGCACCCTCGCGAGGCGGGCGACGCACCCGGCGGGCCGCGCCGGCCGGTTCCCCAGGTGAGGTCCGGCTTCCACCGGCCCCGCCCGCCGAAGTAGGGTCCGGTCCGTGGAGCCCGTCCTCGTCATCGCCGGCTGGATCGCCGCCGCCCTGCTCCTCCTCGTGGCGCTGCCCCTCCAGGCGCTGCTCTGGCTGGTGAGCCGTCCCTTCGACCCCAACCTCGTGCTGCCGGGCAAGTTCCTGCGCCGCGTCGGCGTGCTCCTCGGCCGCTGCTATCCCCGCTGGCGCTTCCGCGTCGAGGGGACGTGGCCGGAGGGGCAGGGGCCGTTCGTGGTGGTCGCCAACCACCAGTCGCTCCTCGACATCGTGACCCTCTCGCGGCTGCCGCGCGAGATGAAGTGGGTGAGCAAGGAGGAGCTCTTCCGCATCCCCTGGATCGGCCTGATGCTCCGGCTCACCGGCGACATCGCGGTCAGGCGCGGCGACGCGGAGAGCGGCGGCGAGGCGGTGACGCGGGCCAAGGCCTACCTGGCGCGCGGCATGAGCGTGATGGTCTTCCCGGAGGGGACCCGCTCGCGCGACGCGCGGCTGCTCCCCTTCAAGTCGGGCGCCTTCCGGCTCGCCATCGAGGCCGGCGTGCCGGTGCTGCCGGTGGCGGTGTGGGGCACCTCGGCGGGCCTGAAGAAGGGCGGCCTGGCGGTGGCCCCGTGCGACGCGGTGGCCCGCATCCTGGCGCCGCTCCCGACGGCCGGGCTGAGCCAGACCGACGCGGTGGGGCTGCGCGACCGGGCCCGCGCCGCCATGGCGGCGGCCCTGCCGCCCGAGGCGAGCGCGCCGGGGC
>JAJYAW010000279.1 GCA_021779335.1 Myxococcales bacterium
GTGAGGAACTCCCCAGCCATCCGTCCGCCTCTCGGGCGACAGGAGGTCGCCGCAGGCGGACATCTCTACTTGGCTGGGACCGGACATTTGCACTTGGGCGCTACACAAGGCTCAAGGAGTAAACAACGCCAAGTGGTCAGGATCCGGAGGCAACCTCGGATTCGTTGTCATCCCTGCAGAGGTGTACTTTAGAACTCGAACCCGAGCTTGAAGGCGCCCGAGATCGAGGACGGGACCTTGTACCTGGGGTAGTCGCCGGCGCCGGGGCTGGCCTTCCCCAGCGTGGCGCCGCCGAAGTAGGTGGCCTCGGCGGCCAGCGAGACGGCCAGGCTGGTCAGGCGCACGCCCAGCGTGGTCCGGTAGAGGCTGGAGCTCACGTCGGGGAAGGCGGCGGAGGAGCCCTGGATGCCGGTCGGCGTGCCGGGCGCGGCCAGGGTGTCCGGCCCGAAGCTCAGCGTCCTCGTCGAGGCGCTCAGCAGCGTGTAGCGCGCCGCCAGGTACGGGGTCAGGGCGACCACGGCGTTCAGGCCGAAGCGCTTGGAGACCAGCAGGTCGAGCTCGGTGGTGCTCAGGCCGAGCGCGGCCTGGCCGAGCAGCTTGGTCCAGGCGGCGCGCACCGCCACGTCGGGGGCGGCGTAATAGCCCTCGATGAGCGCCACCTTCCCCTCCAGCTGCGCCGCGAAGAGGCTCGACTGCGACAGGTAGGTGAAGCGGCCGCCCAGCTCGGTGCTGAAGGGGAAGCCCTTGCGGACGTGGAGCGAGGGCGTCAGGAGATCGTGCGGCTGCAGGCTGCGCGTGGGCCAGTAGGAGCGCGGGAAGGCGGCGGTGCCGGTGGCCGGGTAGGGCGTGGCGCCGATGACGCCGGGGCTGGCGCCGGTGGTGGCGGCCTCGAGATCGAAGGCGAAGCCGGTGGCGCCGGTGGTGGAGGCCGGCTCCAGGAGCGAGGAGGTGACGGCGAGCGCCAGGTCGGTGGCCAGCCGGGCGAAGCGGACGCGCGAGTCGCCGGCCAGGAGCGCCGCGTCGGCGGCGGACGCGCCGGCCACGTTCACCCAGACGCCCGGGTCGGGCGCGCCGAGCAGCGTCAGGTCGAAGTCGAGCGGCTCGCGAGCCCCGGCGGGGGCCGCCGCGATGGCGAGGACAGCGGCGAGGAGCGCCAGCGGGCGACGCATGCAGCCTCCGGGGGGAGAGGAAGGTCCAGCCCGGCGAGGTTACTGCCCCGATTTCGGGGGTGTCAACGAAGGAGCGGGTGCGCGGGCGCGGCCGCGCCCACGCGGTCAGCGCGGCGGCGCCAGCGCCGCCACGTCGGCCACCAGCGCCTCCACGTCCTCCGGCGTCGTGTCCCAGGCGCACATGAGGCGCGAGCCGGCCCCGGCGATGAAGTCGTAGAAGCGCCAGCCGCGCGCCCGGAGCGCGTCGCCCAGGCCGGGCGCCAGCTCCACGAAGACGCTGTTGGCCTGCGGGGCGCGTAGCGCCCGGACGCCCGGCGCGGCGCGCAGCCGCGCGTGGAGCAGGGCCGCCATGGCGTTGGCCTGCGCCGCGTGGCGGAGCCAGGCGCCGCGCCGCAGCATCCCCACCCAGGGAGCGGCCAGGAAGCGCATCTTGGAGGCGAGCTGGCCCGCCTGCTTGCAGCGGTAGGCGAACTCCTCGGAGAGGGCCCGGTCGAAGAAGACCACCGCCTCGCCGACCGCCATGCCGTTCTTGGTGCCGCCGAAGCAGAGCACGTCCACGCCGGCCTGCCAGGTGACCTCGGCCGGCGAGCAGCCCAGCGCCGCCACCGCGTTGGCGAAGCGGGCGCCGTCCATGTGGACGCGCAGGCCGAGCGCCCGCGCCGCGGCCCCCACGGCGCGCACCTCCTCGAGCGCGTAGACCGTCCCCTGCTCGGTGGCCTGGGTGATGGAGACGACGCGCGGCTTCGGGTAGTGGATGTCGGAGCGCTTCTCCACCAGGTGGCGGATCCCGTCCGGCGTCACCTTGCCCCCCTCGCCGGGCATGGTGAGCACCTTGGTGCCGTTGGAGAAGAACTCCGGCGCGCCGCACTCGTCGGTCTCGACGTGGGCCGTCTCGTGGCAGAGCACCGAGTGGTAGCTCTGGGTCATGGCCGCCAGCGCCAGCGAGTTCGCCGCCGTGCCGTTGAAGGCGAAGTAGACGTCGCAGTCGGTCTGGAAGAGGCCGCGCAGGAGGTCGGCGGCCTCGGCGGTCCAGGGATCGTCGCCGTAGCCGGGCGCGTGGCCCAGGTTGGCCTCCTGCATGGCGGCCAGGGCCTCGGGCGCGATGCCGGCGTAGTTGTCGGAGGCGAACTGGCGGTGCGAGGGCGGGACGGGTGGCATGGTGCGCCTCTCTACACCGCGCCCGGGCGGCGGGCCAGCCGCGGCGGCGCCAGGAATGCGCGCAGCAGTGTCGCGAAGGAGCCGTCCGGCCGACCCGGGGTCAGGGTGGACCCGCGGCGGCGTGTCGCGAGACCGACCGCTAATCCCCGGAAAGGCCCGGGTTTCCGCGGCGCACCGCGTCCACCCCCTCGGCACGACCGGTGCTCAACCCGGCGCGGGGGTCAAGGTCACCAGCCTGAAGAGGACGAGGATGTCCCTCAACATCACGGTCGGAACGAAGGTCCTCGGGGCGTCGGTCATGGCCGGCCTCGCCGCGGCGGCGGTGGGCGCCGTCGCCTGGCTGGCGCCGCGCCTCGGCGTGGAGGGCGGCCCCTCGCTGGCGCTCGGCGCGGGCCTGCTGGCCGGGCTGGTCATCGCGGCCTCCGGCACGGTGGTGGCCCGGATCGTGGCCCGCGCCATCCACGACGTGGTGGGCGAGGCCTGCCGGCTCCGCGACTCGGTCCGCGCCGGCGAGCTCGGCGAGCGGGCCGACACGGGCCACATCGACCCGGAGTTCCGGCCCATCGTGGTGGCCTTCAACGAGACGCTGGAGGCCTTCGACGGGCCGTTCCAGAGGATCTCGGTGGGGCTGGAGCGCTTCTCCCAAGGCGACCTGCCCGAGAAGATGCCGGACGCCTTCCCCGGCCAGTTCGACCGGCAGCGCCAGGGGCTCAACGCGCTCATCGACGTGGTCATCATGCGCAACGAGGACCTCAAGACGCTCCTGGCGGCGGCCGGCGCCGGCCGGCTCGAGGTACGCGCCGACGCGGCCCGCTACCCCGGCTACAACGGCAAGATGATGGCCGGCATCAACCAGCTGCTCGACGCCATCGTCAAGCCGGTGGAGGTGGCGGCCGAGCGCGTGGCGCGCATCGCCGCCGGCGAGCTGCCGGACCGCATCGACCAGGACTTCCGGGGGCGCTTCGGCGAGCTCAAGGCCAACGTCAACCGGCTCATCGACGTGGTGGAGCAGCGCAACCACGACCTGGATCTCCTCATCCGCGCCGCCACCGAGGGGCGGCTCGAGGTGCGCGCCGACGCCAGCCGCTACGACGGCAGCAACGGCCTGCTCATCCGCGGCGTCAACGAGATGCTCGACGCCGTCGTGCGGCCGCTGCGCCGCGCCGAGGCGGTCATCGACCAGCTGGCCCGGGGGGAGACGCCGCCGCCGCTCGACGAGCGCTGGCAGGGGGAGTTCGACACGCTCCGCCAGAACCTCAACCGCTGCACCGCCTCCGTCTCCGACCTGGTGGAGCAGGTGGGCGTGGCCATGGCGGCCGGGCAGCGCGGCCGGCTCGAGCAGCGGGTCGACCCGCGCCGCAGCCAGGGCGCCTACGCCGAGGTCCTGGAGGGCGTCAACGGCATGTTCGAGGCCATGTCGGCGCCGGTGCTGGAGGCGGTCGAGGTGCTGGGCCGGTTCGCCGAGCGCGACCTGACGCCGCGCATGGCCGGCCGGTACGGCGGCGAGTACCTGAAGCTCCAGGAGGTGGTCAACGCCACCGGCGCCGCGCTCGACGAGGCGCTGTCGCGGGTGGTGGGCGCCGTCGAGCAGATGCACGCCGCCTCCGCCCAGATCGCCGCCTCCAGCGAGGCCGTGGCCTCCGGCGCCTCCAGCCAGGCCGCCTCGCTGGGGCAGACCAGCGCCAGCCTCGCCTCCGTGGCCGAGATGTCCAAGCACACCTCCGCGCACGCCCGCGAGGCCGACGCCCTGGTGCGCGCCGCCCAGGTGGCGGCCGAGCAGGGCGGGGGGGCGGTGGCCTCGATGAACGGGGCCATGGCCAAGATCCGCGCCTCCGCCGAGGGCACCTCGCAGATCATCCGGGACATCAACGACATCGCCTTCCAGACCAACCTGCTGGCGCTCAACGCCGCCGTGGAGGCGGCCCGGGCCGGCGAGGCGGGCCGCGGCTTCGCGGTGGTGGCCGAGGAGGTGCGCAGCCTGGCGCTGCGCTCCAAGGAGGCGGCGCAGAAGACCGAGGCGCTCATCAAGGAGTCGGTGCTGCAGGCCGGCGAGGGCGAGGGGGTCTCCAGGGCGGTGGCGGCCCGCCTGGCGGAGATCCTGGCCGGCGTGCGCAAGGTGACCACCATCGTCTCGGAGATCGGCGGCGAGGCCGACGCACAGGCCCGGGGGGCCGACGAGGTGCAGCGGGCCGTGTCGGAGATGGACCAGGTGACGCAGCAGAACGCCGCCAGCGCCGAGCAGAGCTCCTCGGCGGCGGCCGAGCTGGCCAGCCAGTCGGACCAGCTGGCCAGCATGGTGGCGGCCTTCACCCTGGCCGGGGCGCGGGGCCTCGGCGGGCCGGCCGCGGGGCGCCGCCAGCCGCTGCCGCCGCGCGGCG